>JBEKVG010000017.1:0-14834 GCA_049514195.1 Anaerolineales bacterium
GGGCCCGGCCAGACCGTGTTGGAAGCCGGCACCGGCTCCGGTTCCATGACCGTCGCACTGGCTTACGCCGTTGGTCCGCAGGGACGCGTGGTCACTTACGAGCGCCGCCAGGAATTTCAAGAACTGGCCCGCAAAAACCTGGAGCGCTTGGGGCTGGATGTGCGCGTGGATTTCAAATTGGGCGATATTGCTGCTGGTTTTGCCGAGACGAACGTGGATGCCGTCTTCTTGGACCTACCCAACCCATACGATTATATCCAGCAGGTGCGTCTCGCCCTCAAGCCGGGAGGTTTTTTCTGCAACCTGGTTCCAACCTTTAACCAGGTCGAAAAACTGCTCTATTCCCTGCGTCGGGAAGGCTTTGCCTTCATCGAAGTGTGCGAACTCTGGTTGCGTTACTACAAGCCCGAGCCCACCCGTCTGCGCCCAACTGACCGCATGGTTGCGCATACCGGCTACTTGATCTTCGCTCGTCGCATTGAACCTGCTGAGGATGAACGTGCCAAGGTGTTATTAGAGGAGCAGGGGACTGCCTCAAAAGATGAAGGCGTGGATATGGCTGGCTTCGAAACCGTCCCAATGAAACCATCTCTTTCGTAGCAGAAAACGCCCGAATCTGTACGTTTATCGATCCATCCCTGTTCATCCCCGTTCATCTCCGGTGAATGGTGAATAAGGATAATTTCCGGAAACCCTATGAATTACCCTGAAACCATTGCCAACCAATTGCATGTCAAAGCCTCCCAGGTGGAGGCCACCATTCGCCTGCTCGACGAGGGGGACACTGTTCCCTTCATCGCTCGTTATCGCAAGGAGATGACTGGCGCACTTGACGATGAACAGGTGCGCATTGTGGCCGATGAGATCGTCCGCTTGCGCCTTATTGACGAGCGCCGCTTGACTATCCTGAGATCCATCCAGGAACAAGGTAAACTGACCGATGAGCTTAAATCGGCTATTGATGCTGCCGGGACAATGACCGCTCTTGAGGACCTGTATGCCCCCTACAAACCTAAGCGTCGCACCCGCGCCATGGCGGCCCGTGAAAAGGGATTGGAAGGCCTGGCCGAACATATCCTCAATCAGCCTTTTACACCGCGCAGTGTTGAGGCTATCGTCAAAGAGTTCTACCTGAACGAACAGGTCACCACCGTCGAGGCAGCCCTCCTGGGAGCGCGTGACATCGTTGCCGAGACTATCAGCGATAATGCCAAGGTTCGCAGTGCAACCAGGGAAAAGGCGCTCAAGTTCGCCCGGGTGACCGCCGAAAAAGTCGCCGATTCCGTGGATGAAAAGCGCCTCTACGAGTCGTATTATGCCTTTGAAGGTCGTGTTGACCGCCTCCAGCCGTACCAGGTCTTGGCCCTCAACCGCGGCGAGAAGGAAGGCGTTCTCAAGCTGCGCGTGGAGATCGATGAGCATGACTGGCGCACGACCATCGCGGCTGAGTATCCGGAGGATATTCTCTCGCCTTTCTCAGACCAATTGAGTCTGGCCATCCAGGATTCGGCGGAACGCCTGCTCCTCCCGGCCATCCAGCGGGATGTGCGTCGGGAACTTTCCGAGAAAGCCGGCAGCCATGCCATTAATGTCTTTGCCACCAACCTGCGCGCCCTGCTTTCCCAGCCGCCGCTGGCCGGCCAGACCGTGCTCGGTCTTGACCCCGGCTTCCGCACTGGCACCAAAGTGGCCGTGGTGGATTCGACCGGCAAACTGCTCGATACAGGTACGATATACCCGCACGAGCCCAGGAATGACTGGATCGGTGCACTGACCACGCTTGAGGAAATGCTGAACCGCCATCATGTCACCCTCATTGCCATTGGCAATGGCACTGCCTCGCGTGAGACCGAGAAACTGGTCGCCGAATTGACACACGCAGCCGCCTCCGTCAAATATCTGATCGTGAATGAAGCCGGTGCAAGTGTCTACAGCGCCTCGGCCCTGGCCCGCCAGGAATTCCCCGATCTGGACGTCACCATCCGTGGGGCGGTTTCGATTGCCCGGCGCCTCCAGGACCCGCTCGCCGAATTGGTCAAGATTGACCCTAAATCCATCGGTGTGGGCATGTACCAGCACGATGTGGACCAGGCCGCTCTCGAACACTCGCTCGATGGGGTGGTCGAGAGCGTGGTCAACGCTGTAGGCGTCGATGTGAACACCTCCTCGCCTGCCCTGCTCACCCACGTGGCGGGCGTTGGCCCGAAACTCGCCTCCAATATCGTTGCCTATCGGGACCTCAACGGCGCCTTCCGCTCCCGCGCTGAACTGCACAGCGTCTCCGGGCTGGGGCCGAAAGCCTACGAACAATCTGCCGGCTTCTTGCGCATCCGGGATGGAGCGAATCCATTAGACGCCTCGGCTATTCACCCCGAATCCTATGCTGTTGCTGAGGCAGTGCTTGGGTATGCCGGACTTTCGGCCTCGACTCCGCTTTCAGAAAGGAAGCCTGCCCTGGAGGTGCTCCTTGCTCGGACTCCGGTTGAAAAACTCGCTGTGCAGCTCGATTGTGGCCTGCCGACGCTGAACGACATCCTTGAGCAGCTCGTCCGTCCCGGACGTGACCCGCGTTCCGATACCCCCACGCCCATCCTGCGCTCGGATGTGCTCAAAATGGAGGACCTCCAGGTTGGGATGACGCTCAAGGGCACCGTCCGTAACGTGGTGGACTTCGGCGCTTTCGTGGATATTGGCGTCAAGCAGGATGGCTTGCTGCACAAATCCCATATCCCGCACGGGACGCTCCTCAAGGTGGGTGATATTATTGATCTGGAAATCCTCAAGGTCGAGCCCGACCGCGGCCGCATCAGCCTCGGCTGGGGGAAGAGATAATCATGATATAATGGTAATGTATATCATGAAAGGAAACTGATATGTCTCTTGTTAAAAGTCCAGTCCAGATTTACTTGGATGAACGCCAAAACAAGGCCCTGCGGCGTCTGGCAAAGGAAAAAAACACTTCCGTCTCTGAACTGGTCCGGCGCGGGATTGATTTATTGCTTGGGCAGGTTCCTGCCGGGCATGATCCGGCTTATCAAATCATCGGCCTCGGCGCTTCGGGGGTGATGGATATTGCCGAGAAGCATGATGAGTATCTGGTTCAGGAAACACAGAAGGAAGGAAAATAATGCCGCGGCGCGTCTTTGTTGATACCAGCGCCTGGTTGGCGGTGACTGATACCAGCGATGTTCATCATGCCGAAGCGGTTGATATATACACTCACCTGCTCGACAGCCAGGTCGTCCTGGTCATTACCATTCTTGTGATCGCGGAGACCCAGATTTGGCTCAGACGAAGGTTTGGGTCTGACGCGGCGCTGGTATTCTTGAATAATATCAACGAAAGCACTCGCATTGAGATCGTGTACCCGGATGCTGGCTTGGAGAAAAAAGCCAAGCAAATTCTACGCCAATTTGCCGACCAGGATTTCAGTCTGGCGGATGCGATTAGTTTTGCATGGCTGAAAGACGCTGGGCTTTCCGATGTATTTGCCTATGATCAACACTTTGTTACCGCGGGGTATAACCTTGTAACCAGATAGAGGCCGCATAAAGAAATCATGCAAATGACCAGGCTACTCTAAAAAGCCTGGTCGTTTTTTATACCGCTTCGAACACCTTCACAAACGCCCTGCCTTCCTCCACCGTTAGCCTCTCGTTCACGATGTGCAGGATGCATCCCTTGCCGCCCAATTCCTTCTTGATATCCAGCGCCCCCTGCGCTGTGACGAACACCTGCACCAGTTTGCCGCCCGCCTGGATGCGCTGGAGCACCTCCGGCCAATCCTCGGCCATTGGCTGGCCATCCCCGGGCTGCCATTGGATGCCGCGCAGCCGCTTAATCGAGAGCAGATGGTCGAGCTGCGCCAGTTCGCCCTTGCCATCCATGTGGTAGAAGCCATTTATTCGCTTATTCGTGCTATTCGTGATTGAACCAAAAGTCTGATTTTTTCGTTTATCAGAAATAATCCCATTTATTTCCGTTCATCTCCGGTTAAATCTTTTTTCCCTTAACATCCTCAGGAATAGATCTGCCAGCCTTTCGGGTAATGGTTCTTGAGCATGCCCTGCACGCGCTTGCCCCAGCCCAGCGGCCAACCCTCCACGCTGACCAGTGTCCACCCAGGTGTGCCATCCGAGCGGATGGTTTCCCCTCGCAGGTAGGCCGCCAACTCACGGCTATCTGCGGGCAAATCCAATCCATTCCTTGCCTGACCCGGGCGCAGGAACACCGCCAGCGGGTGTGCCGGTTCGAAGCGCTCCTTCTTGAACGTCCCCAGCCAGACGCCCGGATGGACCACGCGCAGGCCTCTCAAATCCGGCATCCCATCCTGCACAAGGTACAGCCGATCGCCGACCACTCTCAGGCGTTCTTCTGGAAAAACTACCCGTAGGACTTCCTCTGTAAATCGTTTCCACAACTCTATCGTTCTCTTTGTCAGCCGGGCAGGTTGGTGCTGGAACAGTGCTCTGGGATGTTCATGAGTGGGCAGGATATGTGTCCGTTTCAGCAGGCAAACGAAATGACCCTCCCCCACCAGCCGGTGTGGGAATAAGCGTACTGCATTTTTCAATGAGTCATGTAAGATTGATTCGGCCAATTTCTGTTTGCGCTTGCCATTGACCGGTGGTAAAGCCTCCATCCAGTCAGGCCGGCCTGGCACGAATCCGGGAAAGAGCGGGATCGGAATGCTCTCGTATTCCGGGAAGTCCTCTAGGAATCTGGCGATTATGGTTTCGTCTTCCTCCGGCGCAAAGGTACAGGTGGAATACATCAGATACCCGCCCGGTCTCACCAGCTTGGCGGCCACGCGCAGTACATTGCGCTGTCTGATTGCGCAGCCTGCCACCATCTCCAGCGACCAATCCCGTCGGGCGCTCATCTCCTTGCGGAACATACCCTCGCCCGAGCAGGGCGCGTCTACCAGGACGCGCTCGAAATAAGCTCCGAAATGGTCCGCCAGGCGTTCTGGCGTTTCATTGGTAATGACCACATTTCCCGCCCCCCAGCGTTCCACGTTGAACGCTAGGTGTCCGAGCCGTTTATCCTTGATCTCGTTAGCCACCAGTAGGCCTTTTCCCTGCATGAGGGCAGCCAGTTGGGTGGTCTTCCCACCCGGAGAAGCTGCCAGGTCCAGGATGCGCTCTCCAGGTTGTGGGTTCAGCAGTGCCGCCGCAGACATTGCCGAGGGGTCTTGCAGATAATACAGCCCGGCCAGGTGGTAGGGATGTTTCCCGGGTTTCCTCTCCTCTTCCCCTCTCCCTTTGGGATCGCGAAGCACATCGTACCCGTAGGGTATACCCGCGTGTCCCCGTTCGCCTGTACCCGGTCTTTGGGTATTGGGGAATAGGGTAGAGGGGGCAGGGGAAGCCCCCAGCATGGGGGTGAGGTCCGGTTTAAGGTTAAATGCCGAATCACACCATGCCACTTTATCTCCAAGCGGGAAGGGCGATATTGTCCGAAATTCCTCCGGGCTAAGCTTCAGCGTGTTAACCCTTAGCCCGCTGACCGGTTCTTCCTCCAGCGCCGCCGCAAAAGTCGCATACTCGTCGCCAAGCAGGCGGGACATGCGTTCGAGGAATAAAGCTGGAATTGGAGGCGTCTGGTTTGGCGGCATCCTTGGTATTATAAGGCACTTGGCTTTGTAGCAAAGGTATAATCAATAGCTGTTGAGAATCCCGTTTATCTCCGTTCATCTCCGGTGAATCTAAATTCAAATGTTGAAAATCCTGTTTATCCCCTTTCATCCCCGTTTATCCCCGTTCATCTCCGGTTAAATTAAATTCAAATATGGAGGTACCATGCGTATCGAAGACCTGAACTGGATGGATGTAGAAGAATACCGTAAGCACGATGACCGCCTCATCCTGGTCATCGGAGCCTGCGAACAGCATGGCTACCTGTCCCTGCTAACGGACGCGAAAATCCCGCTGGCGCTGGCAGATGCTGCCTCGCAGCAGACTGGTGTTCTGGTCGCCCCGCCCTTGAATTTTGGCGCCAGTCCTTATTTTGTCTCATATCCAGGCACGTTCAGCCTGCGCCTCTCCACCTTGATGGACGCCGTGGAGGATGTCGTCCGTTCGGCCTACGCCCAGGGCTTCCGGCGCATTCTGGTCTTGAATGGGCATGGCGGCAATACCGGCGCCAAAATTCGCCTGGGGGAACTCGCCAACCAGCTTAGAGGCCTGAAAATTCAATGGTATGCCTGGTGGATGACCCGCAGTGTGGAAGAGGTCGCTCTCCGGCATGGCCTCAAGCCGGCCCACGCCAACTGGATGGAGGCTTTTCCTTTTACCATCGTGGGCGACCTGCCGGCGGGGGAGAAAGTCCAGCCAGTGGTGCCGTCTGACATAATGGATGCCCAAACATCCCGGCAGGTCTATGGGGATGGCACTTTTGGCGGCCATTACCGCGCCTCGCCGGAGATCATGCAGGAAATGTTCGACGCCTGCCTGACGGATATTTTGCAGTTGCTGAAATTCGAATAGAAACCTGTGCGTTCCAATCTGAAGCAATTCTTCCGACCAAATAAAACCACTCTGATCTGTTGGCACATTAGAAAGAAAGGAGAAAAACCATGTCTATCGCACGTCGGAAACCTTCTAACGAAATCATATCACTACGCGATGCCATAACAGGCATACGCATTCTCATCTTGATGGCAGATTTTGGCTACGGCCATCGCGACGCTGGCATGCTGACTGCCCCGTTTTTTTCGCATTCTCCCCACCCCATTCCGTCCCAGCTCTTTCGGGATGAGTGAGGCGGGGGCAGGCATGACACCTCCCCTCGCGAAGCCTCCCGCCCGCCCCCCGCAGGGGCGTAGTGGCAAATCCTACGGATTTATTAGGATACTTTACAACGTGCCCAGGAATTCAACTGGCTGCAAGACGGGGAGAAGAGCGGTCTGGTAATCCTTGACGTTACGCGTGACTAGGCAATCGGCCTTACACTGCACGGCAGAAATCATCTGGATGGCATTTTCAAAGTCAGGGTAATCGAGGTTGAGGGCTTGCTCAATGGTGCTTTGATCCACCGGGGCGATCTTGATAAATTGCAAAAGGTTGGTGATGACCGCCCGGGCCTCCGCGGAGGACTTGCCTTTCTGGATCAGGTAGAACAAGGTGGTGAGGCTGTGGGCAGCCAGATATCCCTGGACCCGCCCGGTTTCAACGGCGGCCAGGAGTCCGGCGGAGGTCTCATAAAACGGTTCCCGCTTCTGTAGGACATCCAGGAGGATATTAAGGTCGATCAGTATGGTGGACTTATTGGCCATATTTCTCTTCCAGGTGCTTCCGGTGGTCCTGGATGGTCACATCCGGCGACAGCGTGCCGCTCAACCGGCGGACGATGGGGGCGTTCTCCAAAGGCGGTTGGGTGGGGATGTGGCGAAGGTAGGCTTTGATGAGGTTGGTGAGAGTGGTGTTGTTCTGGGCGGCGTAGCGCTTGATATTTTCGAGCAGGTCACGCGGCACACGGACGGTTAATTTGGTTTCGTGCATGGCAGCTCTCCTGCCGTACATAATAGTACTTATTTGTACGGCTGTCAAGCAGAATCTGCTGAAGTTGAATGAATCCTGTTAGTAGGACTGATTATCGGTAAACAATTGCAGGCTGTCCCAAGATGAGAGCATAAATGCAGGCCGGATTTCCCCGATGCCCTCCGGGGTGCCCCGCAAAGAACGTCCCGCAAAAAACGCGGGACAGGCAGGCGGGGACAGGCGTGAAGGGGAATCGCGAAAAAGGAACTCAGAAGGCGGATAAAATGCGATAATGGGTGTATGATGAGAAGATTGCTGGTGTGGTTCGAGCCGGAGACCATGGATAAGATCCATGGGAAGAGGTAGAAGATGGCAATTGAAGAGCAAGTCAAGCTGTTGAAGCAGGGCGCGCAGGAGTGGAATGAGTGGCGGCAGAAGAATCCCCTTATAGAGATTGATCTCGAAGATGCAGATCTTGAGGCAGCCGATCTCACTGGAGCCTTTTTAGTTAAAGTCAATTTCATAAGTGCCAATCTCGCTGGAGCCAAACTCGGAAAAGCCTATTTCGACGCTGCCTATCTTTGTGAGGCCAATCTAAAGAGTGCTGATCTTGAGGAAGCTGAACTCCTTCTGGCCGATCTCACGGATGCTGATCTCAGTGGCGCGAACCTCACTAGGGCTAATCTCTATAGAATCAGTCTCAGAGGCGCCATTCTTAGGGGGACAAATCTCAGGGAAGCCGATCTCAGGGAAGCCGATCTCAACGGAGCCGATCTCACCGGAGCCGATCTCAGCCGGGCTAGATTGGGAAGAACAGTTTTGGGGGATATTGATCTGAGTGAAACCAAAGGGCTTGTGGAAGTTCAGCATGAATCCTCGTCAACGATTGGCACAGATACCCTTCAACGCTCCAAGGGAAAAATCCCGGAGAAATTCCTGCGCGGCTGTGGTCTGAGCGATTTGGATATCGAATATGCAAAATGGACTGCTCCGGGCTTTAACCCTGAGCAGGTGACGAACATTACGGACAGAATCCATGAGGCTTTCCTTGGCCGCGGCAATCCGGATTTTTCATGTTTCATCAGTTTCAGCAGCCAAGACGCTGAGTTTGCCAGAAGCCTGCATGATAATCTACAAGATAACGGTGTCCGCTGCTGGTTCGCCCCTGAAGATTTAAAGATCGGTGACAAATTCCGCGGACGAATTGATGATGCGATTCGAATCCACGATAAACTCCTGATTGTTCTCTCGGAGAACTCTATCAGGTGTTCCTGGGTGGAAAAAGTGATTGAAACCGCTTTTGAAAAAGAGAGATTGTGTGGTTGTATCGTTTTATTTCCCATTCGTTTAGATGATGGCGTTATGAATACGGATCAAGCCTGGGCAGCAGGTCTTCGCCGCACACGTCCCATTGGTGATTATTCGCAGTGGGAAGATAAGGAAAGTTATCAGAAAGCGTTTGAACGGTTGTTGAGAGATTTGAAGGCTGCTGGGAATAGGGATTGAGGATGGATGATTATCGTTCCCAAAACCGCCAGTTTCATCATGCTGGTCACCCCGCAGCGCACTCCTTTAGATTCGATCCAAACAACCCAGCTTCCGTGTGCCATCACACCACTACGCTTCCTCGTCTTCCGTTTTTCTGCCTCTTCATTGAATCTTCAGCCAGTTTTTGAATTAGTTGGTTATATTCAAGAGCAAGAATAGCTTTTGCTCCTTCCGGCAAGAAACTATGGCATCCCAGCCCAGGCATAATGTTGATTTCTAACACGTAACAGCCAGTAAAGTTCATTCTTATATCCACTCTACTGTAATCGCGGGCGCCAGCAGCAACAAAGGTTCTTTCTGCCAAGTTGATAATCTCGTTACGGATCATTTCGTCTCGTACAAGTTTTATTCTTTCCAGATCTTTTTCTGCCGCTTCATAAGTGAGAATTGCGATTTTAACATCCATGGATTCATAGTCAATTTCTACAGGTGTAAAAAGCTTGGTCTCGCCGTCAATGATACCTACACTGAACTCTCGCATCCCTTTCCCGGTGATAAATTCTTCGACAAGAGCAGGTTGATTATGATTATCAAAGATGCGATTAACGGCTTCATCTAGACTGGCCTCGTCGTAAACGATGGAATCATCACTAATTCCAATATGCCCTCCTTCCCTGGTTGGTTTGACAATTAAAGGGTAACCTATTCTTTCCGCAAGGTATTTACTGTCATAATCTCCTCTATTGGCAATGAAGTACCGGGGAGTAGGAATTTGGTATTCGTTTAACAACTTTTTTGTTTTTTCCTTATCTAATCCAATCGCTACAGCCTCAGCACTGGAACCAAGATGGGGTATGTTCCACTCATCTAGCAAGGCAGGAAGAAAACCCTCTTTATTTTGTTCATCAAGATATTCAGCTATGTTAAAGACAAAAATACTTTCGCCATATCTCCGCCTAAGCTTGGCTAGGTAACTATATAAAGTTTCAGGATTTTCGGTGTTAAGCGATTTAACACGCCACTTTTCCCTCAAGCTATTTTCTATCAATTGATATGTTTCCGTACTACGCCAAGGCTTCTCTGAATACGACTTAATGAGAGCAATCTCCATTATCCATCCTTTCAATCAAGCATCAACTTTTTCCCTATTCGTCTCCCATTCTTTCAGTGGAGCCTGATCGTGCCTTTGCTTGTTCGGATTGGTCGTCCAGCGGTTTTTGGCTTTCGGCCAAAGGAGATTCCTGCAGAGACGCTGTGATCCGTGCCTCCAGCTCCTGCCGGCTTGGCTTGCGTTTGCCCAGGCTTTTCAGTGTGTCCAGCATGGCTGCAGTCAGTTCTTGGGTGAGCTTCTTGAGAGTCTCAGAGGACAACTTTTGCCCTTTTTCGAACCACCGGATGGCAGCATATCCCATCACCACGGTTGTTGATGATGCGATGGCCGCTGCCAGCAGCCATCCCGGAATCCCTTCCAGCTTGGCCAGTTCCTGGAAAATAGTCCGGGCTAGGAATCCCATCCCAAAGGTGGTGACCAGCTCGGTGGCGCGCTGTGGAGTGATGCGATAATTATAGATGCGGGCGATGCCTAGCACCATGACCGATTGGGTCACCACCAGCGGAATAAAGTCAATAACCGGCAAGGGTGCCAGTGCAATCGCGGCCGAGATGGACGCACCCCGAACGATCGAGCGCCAGGCAAGCTGCCAGCGGTACTCAGGCAGTGCCTGACCCAACGCAGCCACTATTTCAGGTTCAGTAGCTGCAATGGCCAGAAGCACCTGGGCAAGATTCTTGCCGTCCTTGGCCACCACCGGAATGACTTGCTCTGGTTTCAATCCCAAGTTGGCGGCTGCCTGAGAGATGACCCCGTTAAGATCCTTCCGGTTCACCAGGTCGGTCTTATTCAGCACAACGATGAATGGTTTTTTCAGAGCTGCGAGCTCATGAAACAGTTCCTGCTCGGTCCGCTTGACACCCTGGATGGCATCATAGACCAGGACCAGGAAATCAGCCTCTTCAGCCGCCTCCAGGGCGAGTGCATGCTCATGCTCTCCGAGGCTGCCGACTGCATCCGTCCCCGGTGTATCGACCACGGTAAAGAGACCGGCATCCGCTTGTTGGGTTTCTCGGGTGGTACCTGGCAGGGGACTGACCTCAGCGGCGTCTTGCTTTCTGCGAACCAACTGGTTATACAGGGTGGACTTGCCCACGTTTGCGGGTCCCAGGATGGCGACCGCGTGTTTGCGGCCGAAGGTTTGGCGAACTTGTGACGTGGAGAGCTTGACCAGGCCTTTGATCAAGCCCGCATCGGTGGGGATGGCCGAGATCAGGGCCAGGAAATGGTTCTGTTCGTCTGATCCAAGGGCGTTCCAGACCATGCGAACGGTATCCTGTACATCCTGTGGAAAATGATCCAGAAATTCGTCAATTTGGGACATGGTTTCCTTTCTCTTGGGAGGCGACCACTATTATAACGAATGAGCGGGGGCAGCTACCTGGCAGCGAGGAAAGCGGACGGCAGGATAGAATCATGCTTTTCCTCTTTTGGTGCCGGGTAATTTACCACTCAAATAGGCAGCTGCCGCGAACCCCAGCAAGGTTGGCAACCAGAACGAGAACAGCCGGTATCCCAAGATGACCACCACACTGATCGCGTTTGGCACCTTGAGGCTATCGTAAATTGCTACCATACCCCCCTCGATCACCCCGACCCCGCCCGGAAACATGAAGGCCATCTTTCCCAGGATGAACGGCAGGCCATATCCAGCAAATAAGATTCCAATGCTGACATTGTGCCCAGCCGCGATGAAAAGGAAATACACTGTCAGCATATCAAAGCCGAGGTTTGCGATGGCGCCGAGCATCGGACGCTCCCATTTGCCCTTGCGCAGGGAATGCCAGGTATCCACGAATTGTTTCAACACTGCAATGGTGTTTTCAGGCATGAATGGTTTATGGCGGATTGCGGCCCAACGACCAGCCAGCCAGGTAACGAGCCGGATGGCCGTTTCTGGAAAACGCAGGACAACCACCCCACCGACAGCCAGCAATATCAATGCCAGCAGGATGATGCCAAATTCGATCAACTGCGCATTGCCCAGGTCATGAACCAGGAGCAGATAGAGAACCCCTACCAGTGTTACCACCACCAGGGCAACATTATCCAATAGTGCTGGCAGTGTCCCGGTCATGGCCGCGGTATTCCCGTCGTGATTTTCCTGGTAGATCCAGCCATACGTAGCGGCTGCTCCACCCACCCAGCCCCCAGCCACCAGCCCGACGCTGACGGAGGCCATATTGATCAAGACGCCTTTCCACATCGCCAACTTTTGATGTTCGCTGTCTAGGATGGCATGCAGCACGTAGCCGTTGCCGAGATAGCTTAACGCCTGCGCGACGATTGCCAGGACGACCGCCCACCAGATCATGTGTTGAACGACCGACCAGGAATTTTCCAGGGTGGCGATTTGCGGCAGGAGCACGTAAACCGCCAATCCCAATATGATCAGGATGGGTATATAGCGCCAGGGGCGTATTTTGGGAGTGGTCGGCAGAATTTTCTGATTATCCATAATTTCGAATTATCCGGATTTCAACATATCGACACCCGGTTGGTTCAGGCCAGAATGCCAGCCATGAATCCATCATACAACGAACCCCCATCGGCTGCATCCGTCGGGCGGAGAGTGTTTGCCTCCGCCGGTTGGGGGAGGGGACATCGGTTGTCGTCACGCCAATCCTATTCATGCAACCGAGGATCCAGCCTTTGCGACAAGTTGGTGTACGAAGAAGCGCGGTTTACCCCAACGATATAACTGGATGATTGCCACCAGCATCAGGGTTCCCAACAAGTAGGCACCCACCACATCGCTGGCCCAGTGTTCGCCCATAAAAATACGTGAGACACCGATTAGAAGCACCAGGAGGCCAAATAATACCAACAACAGGGTGCGTTTCAAGGATGGTTTCAGCAAAGTAAAAGCCAGGAACATGATGAAACCGTAAAAACCCGTATAGAACATGACGTGCCCGCTCGGGAAACTGTAATCGGTGAGCGTAGCGAGCGCATGCACCAGGACTGCGGCGGGACGCGGTCGCTGGATAAGATCCTTTACCAGCACATTGAGCCCTATGGAAAGGAGAGCGGCTATTAACGCCACCAGGGCTTCCCATTGCAGGCCAAAGCCAAGGATCAACAAAATGATCAGCGCGGTAATGATGCCAGATTGCGGCCAAAACCCCGGCCAGCTTACAGTGGTCATCAAGCCTCCAAAACCCGGGATATTGATCGACTGGATGCCTATTGTTATCTGAAGATCAAGGGGGAAAGAAGATGTCGTTTTGACCAGAAAGGTCAACACAGCAAAAGAGGTTGTTATGATTAAAAGTACTACAAGGAACACTACAGCCCGGTAGCGCCGGACTGGAGCAGTCGCGGTACCAGCACGCGCGGCCTTATGTGTCACTTCTTTGATTTTTTCAACGGGCTTAATAACAGTTTCTTTGTTCTTTTGTGTTGACATTCTGTGGATTACCATTCAATCTGCGACCTGGCGCGGCTACCCAATTCCGTTCAGCACATACCCGTTGACAAGCACTCCCAGAAGTCCCCAGACGATACCCAGGATAGCCCCTGCCAGCACGTCTCGTGGGTAGTGCGCACCCACATACATGCGTGTGATGCTCACCAACAGGGCAATGGTGTACAATAAAAATACCACCCAGGCGCTGGCGTGGAAATATGGGGCTATCAGTGTCGCCGTGAAGAAAGCCTGGCTGGTATGCCCGCTCGGGAAAGACCGTCCAATGGCCCGGTAGCCGACAATGCGTGCCTGAGTTACCCGAAAAATAGGTCGTGACCTTCGCACCAAAGCTTTCAACAACTCCACAACTATCCATAACGTTAAGGACCCCAGAGCGAATTCGTACGCCACCAGGTGATCGCCGGCAAAAAACAAAATCAGCCCGATCGCCAGGGCCCCCATGGCGCTGCCAATCTGGGTGAAACCCAACATCATCCAGTCCAACCAAACCGGGCGCGCTCCTCGCAGGTTGAAGACCAGGAAAGCCCAGACATCCAGGCGCTGGCCTGCGGACCATACCAGCGAGACCGCCAGTATGCTGAAAACCAGCAGCATACTCGAAAGGATTCCCCGCGCCACCAGGGCATGCCAGATAATCATCCGCATCTGGGAAGGCATCCATGCCAGGAATAGAACCAGGCTGGCTGTGAGGAATACCAGCCAGGCAACCGGGCGATACTTCTTTATCGCAGAGATCATGCTTCCTCTGACTTTCCCTTTCACCTCGCCGCAATAAGGGAGGAAGTCCGTTGTTTACTGCTCAAGGATTTCGCCAGACTCTGGCAACACCTCTGGCGCTGCCGGCCCAGCCATCACCGCCAGGACGCGCCGCCGTACTTCGATACGCACCAACCCTTCTCCCAATGCGCTCCCATCTGCCATGACCGGCATGGCCGGGTGAGTGTCAATATCCACTCGGCGCACATGGTAGTGCTGGATGCGTGAGTCTTCCGGATGGCCTTCCCCCACCCCCTGAAGAACATAACCCAGCAATTGCAGCTTGTTTAGGTCTGCAAAGAACAGCACATCCAGCAATCCGTCTTTAAACGAGGCTACAGTGCCAAGCTGATAATGTAAGCCAATATAGGGCATATTGGAAACCAGCACCACATAACCTCGATCGTGGATCTCCTGCTTATCATCCAGCAACAGATGTATCTCGGCTGGCGGGGATGAGGCCAGTGTTGCCAGGAAATTGCCGATTTGTGCGAGGTTGCCATGCTGGATATCATCGACAGACGGGAAGAGGGTCGAAACCAGCCCCACCGAGCATGCCTCCAGGAAA
>JBEKVG010000018.1:0-14290 GCA_049514195.1 Anaerolineales bacterium
ATTATTCTTCCAGCAGAACTTGATGACTTACATTAGTTACATTCTCATCATTATTGCTTGGTTATGGATTTTCCGCACACGCCCCGGGCTAATGCTGCGCGGCATTGGCGAACGTCCGGCTGCGGCCTATGTACGCGGCGCGAATGTCAACCGCCTGCGTTACATTTACACCATCATTGGCGGAGCGTTGATTGGTCTTGCAGGACCGGCTTACACACTGAACGTCAAAGCCGGTTGGATGGGAACGCAAACCGGACTAGACGGCATCGGCTGGATTGCTCTTTCGATCACCATCTTTGGCGGCTGGAACCCATTTCGGGCGGCGTTTGGCGCTTATTTGTTTTCCTTCCTGCAATGGCTGGGACTGGTTCTCCAGTCTAAACTTCCAGGCATTCCGACCCAGGTCCTGCAAGTTGCACCTTTCCCATTGATGATCCTGACCCTGCTACTTGTCAACATCAGCGATGCCGAATGGGTGCAGCGGATGCTGGCCGCCATGCCAGAAAGGGCCCGCCGTTGGATGATAAAGTTACTCCGGGCGCTGCGGGCCTCGCCCCCTGCCTCGCTGGGCGTACCATTTGAATCTGAATAACCCTTACAGGGGCGGATAACCATCCTCCCATTATTCCTCTATCCCATGAGGTCCCGATAGTGCTCCGCCCCTACGTTATAATGGGGATATGACCAAATCGAAATTCGTTGGATACCGTTGTTCTTTATGCAATACCGAATATCTACCTGGTCAGGTGACGTACACCTGCCCTAAGGATGGGGGAAACCTGGATGTGGTTCTGGATTATGATGCCATCCGCAAAAAATTCAAACCTGAAGATCTGACTTATCGTGCCGAAGACAGCCTCTGGCGCTATCTGCCACTCCTGCCTGTTCCGGACCCCGGCGGTGAAGAAACCCCGATTCGATCCGCCGGCTGGACGCCTGTCTATCACCTGGAGCGTTTGGCGCTGGAACTGGGTCTGGAGCATCTTTGGCTCAAGGATGAAAGCCGGAACCCGACTGCCTCCTTCAAGGATCGCGCCAGTGCGGTGGTTGTGGCGCGCGCCCGCGAAATCGGTGCCGAGACGATCGTCACAGCCTCCACCGGCAATGCCGGGGCAGCGTTGGCCGGAATGTCGGCCGCAGTCGGGCAGAAGGCGATCATCTTTGCACCTAAATCTGCACCCCTGGCCAAGGTGGCCCAGTTGCTGGTCTTCGGAGCCAAAGTTATCCTGGTGGACGGCAACTATGACGAGGCTTTTGACCTGACCGTCCAGGCTGCCGAGGAATTCGGTTGGTACTGCCGTAACACAGGCTACAATCCCTTTACAGCCGAAGGGAAAAAGACGGCGGCCCTGGAGATTTGGGAATGGTGGGGTGAGGAACACCGCACCTGGCATACACTCGGCAATCCGCTCAATCACCACCGCCCGCTCACCATTTTCGTCTCGGTAGGGGACGGGAATATCATCTCCGGCATCCACAAGGGTTTCAAAGACCTGCAAGCATTGGGCTGGCTGGAACGGCTCCCGCGCATTATCGGTGTGCAGGCCGAAGGGTCAGCAGCAATTGCGAATGCTTTCCAGGCCAGGTCGGAGCAAATCATCCCCGTTTCCGCCAAAACCATTGCCGATAGCATCTCGGTTGACCTGCCTCGGGACGGGGTGCGCGCCGTCCGTGCGGCCCTCGAAACCGGTGGTACTTACATTCTGGTAAGCGATGACGAAATTTTAAAGTCCATCGCCGCCCTCGGCCCTCAGGGCATCTTTGCCGAGCCTGCCGGTGCAGCCTCTTATGCCGGTCTGGTCAAGGCAGTTCGACAGGGAATTATCCACCCCGACGACCCCGTACTGGTATTGAACACTGGTTCCGGGTTGAAGGATGTGCGTGCCGCCATACAGGCTGTCAAAGAAGCCCCGGTAATCGAGCCGACTTTGAATGCGGTCAAACAATTACTATGAATAAGGACAATCAGTGGAGTTTGACCATCCGTTACCTGGCCTTTGGGTTGGTAACTCTGCTGTTTGTGGTAGTGTTATGGAGCATCCGCAGTGTTATTGAGCCGTTGATCATCGCGGCCTTTATCGCTTATCTCATCAACCCGGCGGTTATTTTCATTGCCAGGCGCACGCGCTTGTCGCACTTTGGTGCGGTCAACCTGGTCTACGCAGTTATTCTGGTGGTGCTTGTAGGTACCCCGGCCTCGCTAACCTCGATTTTTTTTGATGAATTTACACGGGTAATAACAGATTCGCTTGATATTTTTAACCAGTTGATCATCTGGTTGGAAAAACCACGTGCGCTGTCGGGTATTCCCATCGATTTTGGACAATTGGCTGATCGATTAAACCAGTTTCGCACTACCTTCCTGTCATCCCTGCCCGATCAGCTGCCTAAAATATTGGGGAAAACCTCCTTAGGTGCTGTCTGGGTTGTGGTCATCCTGGTCGCGGCATATTATTTCCTGGCTGAGTGGCCCCGTCTGCGGGAAGGTTTTATTGGCTTATTTCCCGAGAAATTTGCTCCGGAACTCAGTGAGCTCTACCAGAGGGTACGTAAAATATGGATGAATTATTTGCGCGGCCAGCTCTTGCTGATGCTGATTGTCGGAGTGGCATTTACCATAGCCTGGACGATTATTGGCATTCCCGGGGCGCTGGTGCTGGGCGTCGTTGCAGGCTTCCTGACCTTGATCCCGGATGTCGGCCCGTTTTTGGCGGCTATGTTGGCAATTGCCGTGGCACTACTCGAAGGATCAAACTGGAGTTGGATGCCACCCTCCCATTTTTGGGTTGGATTGATTGTTCTGGCAGTCTATCTTATCTTGATAACCACCAAGAATTTCTGGGTTCGTCCGGTCATCATGGGCCGGAGCGTCCAGATGCATGGGGCATTGGTCCTGATCGCCATCCTCCTGGCAACAGTATTGTGGGGCATTCTGGGAGCCTTGATAATTGTGCCGATGCTGGCCTCGCTGGCGGTTATCATCGACTACCTGCGTCGACGCATCTTGGGTATGCCACCTTTCCCCTCAGTGGAACCGTTCGTCGTGCATGAACCTCCGGTTTCTGGATCAGAAAAGATTGCCACAATTAAATCCAGAATTTCCAGAAAAAAGAAGGTCTGATATGTCCGTCACATTTTCGATCGTCGCTCCGATCTATAACGAACTGGATAACATTCCGGAACTTTACCGACGTGTGCGGGATGTGATGTCTTCCACGGGCGCGACCTGGGAATTGGTCCTGGTGGACGATGGTTCATCGGATGGCTCGACCGAAGCCATCCGCACCCTGGCGCAGCAGGATCAACATGTCCGCCCAGTGATCTTCGCCCGCAACTTCGGTCACCAGGTGGCGATTACAGCCGGTTGGGATTACGCGCGTGGCGAGGCAATCATCATCATGGATGCTGATTTGCAGGATCCACCCGAGGTCATCCCCGAGCTAATCGCCAAATGGCGCGAAGGATTCGAGGTCGTCTATGCGGTCAGGTCGGAACGCGAAGGCGAGAGCTGGTTTAAGAAGGCAACTGCTGCGTTGTTTTACCGGATCGTATACCGCATCACCGACATAAAAATCCCGGTGGACAGCGGTGATTTCCGCCTGATGGACCGCAAGGTGGTAGATGTGCTCAAGACTATGCGAGAAAAATACCGCTTCCCCCGCGGCATGTCGGCCTGGGTCGGTTTCCGGCAGATCGGTGTGTCCTACAAGCGGGCAACGCGCTTTTCTGGGACCACCAAGTATCCATTCAAAAAGATGCTCAAACTTGCTTTGAACGCTATCACCGGCTTCTCGTACTTTCCGCTGCAAGTGGCTACCTATTTTGGCTTTGCCTCTGCAAGCTTGGCCATCATTGCAATTCCTGTAGTGATTATCATGCGCTTGATTGGACACGGAGCTTTCCTAGGCCAGGCTACCACGCTGATTGCCGTGTTGTTCCTGGGCGGGGTACAGTTGATTTCGCTGGGTGTGCTGGGTGAGTACCTTGGACGGATCTATGATGAAGTGAAGGGCAGGCCATTATATATTGTACGCGAGGCCCCGGAGCCTTGATTATATATTGAAGGAGCAGGTTGTGACTGGCAAGGAAAACGAACGGATGTCAGACATGGAATACAGGCTCATGCCACGCACTGATACAAAGGCGCAAATTGCTGCGGCGGGTAGCTGGAGGATCGTCGAAGAGACGAAGGATCATTTGACTTGCAAACCGGCCTGATGGCCGCATGTTTGACGGGGAGATCATTTATCGTTAGGAGGTCTGTTTTGTTTTACGAATTCGATAAAATCATTGACCGACCTGAGACCAATTCCATTAAATGGCACCAATACCCGCGAGATGTCTTGCCGCTGTGGGTGGCAGACATGGACTTTGCTGCGCCGGCGCCGATCCAGAATGCCTTAAAGCGCGCTGTGGAGCACGGTGTGTTTGGGTATGAATTTGCAACCAGGGAATTACGCGAGACAGTGGCAGCCCGTATGTATATGCTTTACAACTGGCAGGTTTCGCCGGATGCGGTAGTCGCCACACCAGGGGTGGTAGCCGGGTTTACTGCTGCAGCGCACACACTCTGTAAGGCGGGGGAGGGCATTCTGGTCCAGCCGCCGGTCTATCCACCTTTTCTGAAAGTCCACGAGGGCGGAGGATGGATACACCAGGAAGCTCCGTTGGTTTTGGAAACCGACGGTTCCACGTTACGCTATGTAATGGATTTTGATGTTTTTCAGAAAGCAGTTCATTCTGGTGGAGCGAAAACCAGCATGTTTCTGCTCTGCAATCCTCATAACCCGACCGGACAGGTTTACGCAAGCGATGATCTGAGACGCATGGCGGATATTTGCCTTAAGAACAATGTTGTCATTTGTTCGGACGAAATCCATAGTGAACTTCTTCTGGATGGGACAAAGCACCTTCCAATCGCCACCCTGGATCCGGAAATTGCCGACCGTACGATCACACTCATCGCGCCGAGCAAAACATTCAATATCCCCGGCCTGTTCTGCGGGTTCGCAATCATCCCCAACCAGGACCTGCTCGATCGCTACAAGAAGACGGTTGAGCGTATGGCGATGCACGTCAACAGTCTTGGGTTGACTGCCGCGCAGGTTGCTTTTTCCGGCGTGTGCGATGAATGGCTGGTGGCGTTGCGCGCCTACTTGACCGAAAACCGGGATTTCCTGGTCAAGTTCATTATAAGTGAATTAGATGGGATCAGGACGACCAGCCCGGATGCCACGTATCTGGCCTGGTTGGACTGTTCCGGATTGGTTGCACGCGGCAATACAAGCGCTTCACCATATGAACTCTTCCTGAAACAAGCCAAAGTTGCCTTGAATGATGGCAAGGAGTTTGGCTCAGGCGGGGAAGGATTCGTTCGGCTGAATTTTGGCTGCCCGCGCCTCACTCTGGATGAGGCATTGGGAAGGGTGAAATCGGCCCTTGACCTGTGATCAGCGGAATCGATCTTCCCCAGTCTGACCTTTTCGCCATCCGGGCGCGAAAATAAGCGGTTCGCAGGAGACAGGAAATGAAAGTCTTATTCATCGGTGGTACCGGCCTGATCAGCTCGGCTTGTTCCGACCTGGCCCTCGAACGCGGTGTGGAACTTTCGATCCTCAATCGAAACCGGTCTGGTAAATATCCTGTACAGGAAGGTGCCCACCTGCGGGTGGGGGATGTGCACGGCAACGAGGCTGCTCTCGCCCGGCTGCTTGAAGGGCTTGAATTCGACGCGGTCGTGGATTGGATTGCCTTCACTCCGGATGATATCGAACGGGATCTACGACTGTTCAGCGGCCGGACCGGCCAATTTGTTTTCATCAGCTCTGCCAGCGCTTACCAAAAACCGCCCAGGCATTACATCATCACCGAAGAGACACCTTTGGAGAATCCCTTCTGGGAATATTCCCGCAACAAGATCGCCTGCGAAGAGCGCTTAATCCAAGCTCATCGGGAACAGGGATTCCCTGTCACCATCGTTCGCCCATCGTTGACGTATGGACCGTCGCAGATCCCCTTGTGCGTTGGAAGCTGGCAGCATCCCTATACCGTGATTGACCGGATAAAACGCGGCAGGCAGGTTATCGTCCCGGGCGATGGCACTTCTTTGTGGGTGCTAACCTGGAATGGGGATTTTGCCAAAGGCTTTCTTGGCCTCTTAGGTAACCGGAAAGCCATCGGTCAGGCCTATCATATCACCTCCGAGGAAGTGCTGACCTGGAACCAGATTTACCAGGAAGTTGGTCGAGCGCTTGGCATGGATCTGCAGATTGTCCACATTCCATCCGACTTGATTGCAGCTTATGACCCGGAGGCGTTGGGCAGCCTGACTGGTGACAAAGTAAACAGTTCGGTCTTCGATAACAGAAAGATCAAGGAATTGGTGCCGGACTTTCGCTGCACAGTCTCCTGGTCTGAGGGGGTTCGCCGCGCCATCGCCTGGTTTGAGGCTGATCCATCCCGCCAGACAATTGATGAGAGATTGAACAATATCTGGGATAAAATCCTGCTGGAATATGAGAAAGCCTTTCCAAGAGGCTAGTCCGCGGACAAATTTCTAAAAACGAGAGAGGTATTGCCTGTGAAATACGGATATTTTGATGATGTTGCCATGGAATATGTCATAACCCGGCCGGATACCCCCCAATCCTGGAGTAACTATCTTGGCTCCACCGAGTATGGGGCCATTATCACCAATAATGCCGGCGGCTATGGCTTCTACCAGTCCGGGGCGCGCGGGCGCTTCATGCGCCTGCTCTTCAACCGCGTCCCGCTGGATCAGCCCGGTCGATACTTGTATTTGCGTGACCGCCAGAGCGGGGACTATTGGTCCGCCTCCTGGCAGCCGGTTGGGAAATCGCTTGATCAATACCAGAGCATCTGCCGCCACGGTACCGCCTATACCATCATTCAATCCCGTTATGATGGGATTGCTAGCGAGACCACCTACTTTGTCCCGCTGGGTCAGAGGTTCGAATACTGGCGCATGAAGGTCACCAACGAGTCTGACCGCCCTCGTCAACTCTCCATCTTCACATTCTGCGAATTCACCAACCAATGGATCACGGCACAGGACCAGGTCAATTTGCAATATTCGCTTTTCATCGTGCGTGGCGAGATGGCAGATGGCTTGCTACGGATTGCCATCCACGATAACCTCCCATCCAACGACAATCCAGTCAATCTTAGCGATACCCCTTTCAAATGCTGGATGACACTGGCCGGTGCGCCGCTGGCCGGTTATGATACCAGCCGGGAGGCTTTTATAGGTCCATACCGGGCTTACCATAACCCCTTGGTGGTGGAAAAGGGACAGTGCACCAATAGCAATGCTTTCGGCGACAACTCCTGCGGTAGTTTGCAAACTGACCTGTCTCTTCAGCCAGGTGAAAGCCGTGAACTGCTTGTCATGCTGGGCATCGGGGATGCCCGCACAGTTGGCCAACGTACCTTCACTGCGTTCGGTTCGCTCGAGCGGGCCGCGGCTGAGTTTCAGCACCTAAAAGATAACTGGCATGCCAGGCTCGGCAACCTGGTGGTGGAGACTCCCGACGAGGATATGAATCATACGATCAATGTATGGGGGCTTTACAACTGTCTGATCACCTTCGCCTGGTCGCGCTCCGCCAGTCTGGTCTATAACGGCGAACGCGACGGATTGGGTTTTCGAGATTCGGTCCAGGACCTGCTGGGAGTAACTGCTGCAATCCCCGAGCAGGCCTGCCAGCGTCTGGAATTGCTGCTTACCGGCCAGGTTTCCAGCGGCGGGGCCATGCCTATTGTCAAGCCGTTCGATCACCATCCTGGCCAGGAAAAAGCTCCCGCTCCCGAAGAATTCCGTTCGGATGACTGCCTATGGTTTTTCAATGCAGTCCCGGCTTATGTGAACGAGACTGGCGACGTGGATTTCTACAACAAGTCACTTCCATATGCCGATCAGGGTAAGGCAACCGTCTTTGGCCATCTGCGCCAGGCGCTGGAGTTCAACCTGGAACGCACGGGCAAACATGGTCTGCCCTGCGGTTTGGCTGCCGATTGGAATGACTGCTTGAAGCTTGGCTATTATGGCGAGAGTCTATTCGTGGCCTTCCAGGTGCGGCTGGGCCTGACGGTATACGCCGGGATTGCCGAACGGCTGGGTCAGCCAGATGAGGCCGCCTGGGCCTCGGCACAGCGCGAAAAGCTCGAGGCCAGCATTCAGGCCTGCGCCTGGGACGGGAACTGGTTTATTTGGGCCATCACCGAGGATGGCACGGTTTATGGTACACATGAATACGAAGAAGGCCAGATCTACCTGAACACCCAGCTTTGGGCGGTCATCAGTGGAGCGGCCACTTCTGAACAGGCTGCCCGCAGCATGCAGACTGTCCACGAACGGCTGGCCACACCCTACGGGCTGATGCTTTCTGCCCCGCCGTTTGTCAAAACAAAGGTGGATGTGATGCGTGCTGTGGTATTTAATCCGGGCATTAAGGAAAATGCCGGCATCTTCAACCATACCCAGGGCTGGGGCGTTATGGCCGAGTGTCTGCTTGGCGATGGTGACCTGGCCTACGAGTACTACCGGGCCAGCATGCCGGCTGCCTACAATGACCGGGCCGAACTGCGCCAGAGCGAGCCTTACGTGCAGGGCCAGACCACCTACTCGATTTACTCGCCGCGCCCTGGTAACACCCGCACATCTTGGCTGACTGGTGCAGCCGCCTGGGCATATTTCAGTGCAACCCAATACATCCTGGGCCTGCGTCCCGAGACAGATGGACTGCGGATCGATCCCTGCATCCCGCATACCTGGCCAGGCTTCAAGGCTACCCGCCGCTTCCACGGCAAGACCATCGCGATCGATGTTAAGAACCCGCAAAGAGTTTGCCGCGGCGTCAAATCGCTTACCCTGAATGGTCAGGCGCTGCTGGACAACCTCCTCCCAGCGGACAGGCTTGGCGAAAAGAATGTGGTCGAAGTGGTGATGGGGTAGAGCCTGATTGAAACAAATTCAGCGGATGGGAAAATCCATCCGCTGAATTTTGATATAGTTGGATATTTTTATGGCGTAACGATCCGGAAACCGATGTTAATATCGACGTATTCCGGAGGGTCCTCGAAATGGCGGTAAGCTGATCGTGCCACGAAAATGCTGCCGCCCCACCAGCTGCCTTTTTCTACTTTCACTTTCCTAGTCGTGGGACCGGTCGGGCCCGTCACTGGGCCAGATGTGTAGGGTCCCAACCAACGCTCCGCTACCTTTCAGGAAGATAGAAGGCTCGCATACTGCGAACCTTCTGCTTAAGTATCTGTAGTTCCCGGGTCCTCAGGAAGCTGGTTTAGTGCTGAAGAACATGGAGCGTGCCCTGGAAACACAATGTGCCAAACACGTTGCCCGGTGTTGCTTTAGGGTTACGGCATACGGACATCACCGTGTATTCCCCAGTCAGTTGCGCGCCCTTCAGCCACCCCTGCGTGATGACCCCAGTGATCACCGCTGTGCCCGTTGTGTTGTTTTGTGTTACATGGACATCCGCAATAAAGGAGTGTTTCTTACCGAAGAACTCATAACGAGCGTGGGCTAGCCAAAAGCCGGGCTCCTTAGACAGGTCTTCGCTAAGAACTTTCCCGGCATAACGGCCATTGCCGACATCGCCCCCGACGACGCCCGCCATGAGAGCCCCGGCCATTGATGGTGGGTTAGGCTGCGAGGTTACCCATTTTGTGAAGGTGACATCAAAAGTGTGGCCTTTCACGCCGCCCACATCAGCCAGGGCCAATTGCGTCGGAGCCACGACAAATATGCTGGAGACCACCAGGACGAGCGCGAAGAGCATCCACCAACCTTTGCCAGACAGGATTTTCGTCTTCAAGGTCTTAAAGCTTTCATTCTTTAGATTTTTCATTTTCCTTTTCTCCTTTATGAAATTGCCAATTAAATATAACCACTAGGAAACACTGCCAATCAGCGCAAACGCCAGATCACTTACACAGTTATCCATTTCGACCAGGCAACGCTTGCTCGGCATGAGTACGAGTAAGAGGGCGAAGAAGTTCATCTTTTAAGCCATATTTACCTACCTTTCCTGTATAAGATCCGCTTATATTCAGGCGGTTGATTGACCGGATCTTACCCCACCGGATCGGTGTGCATATCGTGCAGATCGTCGTACCATTCGATCTGCTTGGGCTGGCTGGCGGCCTCGTAATATTGCTTGGCCAGGCTCTCCAGTACGACTTCATCGCGTTTCCCGAATTGGAAGAAAATGCTGGCGGGCGCCGCATTCGGGACGAACTTGATCGGGTCGATGTCCTGGACGTAGGTCAGCGCCTGGCTTGCCGGACTGTAGCTTGCCAGCAGCAGCATGATTACCGAGACTGATAAGAGACCCACATTTTTTCATTTTGCGACCTCCAGAAATACCGATTGATTTCCTGTCCGGATCACGTTACCAGGAACAGGAGATGATCATGTTCATTTCAGGATGTGTGCACTAACGCACCCAGCCAAACCAACTGCGGGATGAACTGGATAGCCCGAAAGCCAAAGTGCCAAACCCTGGTTCGGGAGTGGCGGCGGGGCAGTTACCCACCCCGCCGATCATAAATTAGACGGCAATATCCAACGCCTGCTTCAGCGGAGCGCGGGTGATTGCGCTATGGCTCTCCAGCACATCAAATAACTTGGCGCTGATATTGCTGATGGCAGGGCTGGACTTAAGCGCTGCCACGATCGGGCCAGCCAGATAGGATTGCGCGGCGGCTTCGCTTTCAAACAGGTAGATACCGCCTGCCTCGTGCTCGGTCTCGTTCATTAACCAGACCTTCCATTGCAGGCCGGGCACGTCGGCAATCGGTTGAGCGGCTCCGAGCCATGCTGCCTCCAGATCGGCTCTTGGAATGCTGAACTTCATATTTACTTGCAGAATTTTCGGGGACATATTTTCTCCTTTCAATGAGTAGTGGTGAAATTGGTTGAAAATACTACATTAATTCTCAGACATATAAGATGAATATACTGTATAATAACCCTGAATGTCTCTATCTGCATAATGCCGGAAGCGATATGAAAAGGGATACAAAAGCAAGATGATCACGGAAACCAGCTTCGGGACATGGCTACGTTCCCGCCGGCGTCTATTGGATTTGACCCAGCAGGTGCTTGCCGATCAAGCCGGTTGTGCGCGCATTACCGTGCGCCGCATAGAGGCTGGCGCATTGAAGCCGTCCAGGGAACTGGCGCTCATTTTGTTGGAGAAGCTCGGTATCCCTGAGATCGAGTGGCCCCAATGGATTCTCTTTGCCCGCGGCCTTTCGGGGATGCCAACAAAGCCTGACGCCTCATTCGCAGATAAACCATTGACCAACTTGCCCGTATTCCTGACTACTTTTATCGGCCGGATGAAGGAACAGGCGGAAATTATCAGGCTGATTGGCAAGTATCGCCTGGTGACATTAACGGGTTCCGGGGGAATTGGCAAGACCCGGCTATCAGTGAAGGTCGGTGAGCAGTTGCTGGCTGATTACGGGAATGGGGTCTGGTTGGTGGAATTGGCATCTCTCAGGTATCCCGAGCTGTTGCCACAAACCGTTGCCGTGGTCTTTGGCCTTGCGGCGCAGTCTGATATTCCTCCCACCGAAATGCTGGTTAACTTCATGCGCACGAAAACCCTTCTATTGGTTCTCGACAATTGCGAGCACTTACTAAATTCCTGCGCGTTATTAGCCGATACTTTGCTGAAGAATTGTCCCAAGCTGAAAATTATTGCCACCAGCCTTGAGGCGCTGGGGATCATGGGTGAAGTTACTTATCGAGTTCCGTCTCTTCAATTACTGGATGGTCAGCCGACAATTGAAAAAATCAGGGAATACGAATCAATCCGCCTCTTTGAGGAACGCTCTCAGCTGGTTAAACCGGATTTCAAGCTGACAATGGAAAATGTTGCTTCAGTAGCTCAAATTTGCAACCGCCTGGACGGGATTCCACTGGCGATTGAGTTAGCCGCCGGGCGCGTCAATATACTCTCTACAGAACAGATCGCAATACAACTCAATGAATGCTTTCACATTCTCACCGGCGGCAGCCGCACCGCTTTGCCACGCCAACAGACCATCCGCGCTTCCATGGATTGGAGCTGGAATTTACTCACCGATTCAGAGCGTATTCTTCTCCAGCGTCTCTCGGTCTTTGCAGGCGGCTGGACCTTGGATGCTGCCGAATTAGTCTGCAATGGCGATGGAATAGAAATGAACCGTGTTTCAGAAGTGATGATTCAACTGGCGCAAAAATCGCTGGTGGTTGTGAATCGGGAATCTGGAAACGCGAGGCGCTACCATCTGCTTGATACAATCCGTCAATATGCGCATGAAAAACTCATTGAAACGAGTGCACATGAAAATATCCGCATTCAACACCTGAGGTATTTCCTTGCACTCGCCGAACAAGCTGGAGTTGCTTTGAAAGGCCCGGCGCAAGAGGAGTGGCTGGCACGTTTACTCGATGAGCTCGACAATATCCGCACCGCGCTGGACTGGGCCACCGAAACAAATGTGGAAGCGGGGCTGGCTTTACCCAGCAGTCTAGGCATACGTTTTTGGGAGAGTTTTAACCTGCAGGAGGGCATTCATTGGTTGACTGAAATCCTTCATAAGCCAGAATCACAGGCTTACCCTCAGGCGCGGGCAAAAGCGCTATATGTACAAGGATTTATTCTCATGCGATTGCACCAATTGGATCAAGCGCATTCCGCGGCAGAGGAGTGCCTGGAGTTATACCGCGCTTGTAAAGATCAACATGGTGAAATCGATGGTTTGATGGCTTTGGCGTTCACATCGCGGGATGAAATACGAGCCATGGAATTTGCGCAGCAGGCCCTGGCTTTGGCTCAAACTCTTGGCGATAGCTGGAGAGAAGCAATGTTGCTTTTTCACTTGAGCCTCTACAACCCTGATCTTACACGCGCACTCGCTTATTCAGAGCAGGCGATTTCACTGTTTGGACAACTAAAAGACTGGTCGAGCCTGGCGCTTTGTTTAAGCATTGCGGGAAATAGAGCCATGCTCAGCGGCGAGATTCAGTTGGCCGGAAAATTTATTACGGAATCCATATCACTATCCCGCCGGTTGAACTACAAAGCTGGTTTGATGTATGGTTTGGATGTTGATGCCCAGATTGCATTTTCACATGGTGATTATGAACAAGCACGCGCCAGTATGCAGGAGAGCATTGCGTTCAGCCAGGAAACTGGTAACAGAAATTCTTATCTCTGGTCTCGCGCCCGTTTGGGTTATATCAGGTTGCGCCAGGGTGATCTGTTTGAGGCGCGCCTCATTTTTTCTGAAACCGCACACGACTTTCAAAATGACAAGATCGATATTGGCGTCGTCTATACCCTGGAGGGTATGGCGAGTTTGGGCGTTGTGGCAGGCAATCCTGATAAGGCAATGCGACTGATTGGCTGGGCAGATACAACACGAAAAAAGGTGGATGATAACCGCCTGCCAAATGAGCAAAAAGATGTGGATCGGGACATCGCGGCCTGTCGTCTAAAGCTGGACGAACTCGCCTTCTCGCATGCTTATGATGCAGGTCGGGTGATGACACTCGAGCAGGCAGTTGCATATGCGCTGGAAGAAAATTGAATAAATTGCGTAATGAGTGTCGTATGTATTGATGGAACCTTGCCGTCAGAAGCGCGCTAATTGCTCCAAAAAGACTTCTTGACCAAAACCGCGTGAATTAACCAAAACCTGTTACCCGCTCGAACCCATGCCGTAGCGAGTGCGCCAAGTGCGGAAAAACCTGACCAGAAAATGGCCAAAATGACCAAAGGCAAAACGAAATATGCTGCCCAGATGCGCCGTTCCTTGACTAATGCCGACGGCTATCGCGAGAAATTAAAAACCCTTCAGGACTGGGAGCCCTACCTCCTGCAGGAATCCGGCCTGCCAGGCCCGCGTGGAAACCTCGAACTGGCCCAGGTTGTAGCCGACGCAGGCAGCCGGGAGCTTTTCGAACATTTCCTGGTTTATACCCCGGATGTTGCCCCGGTCAACGATCCGCACGAATTCCTGGCCTTTTGCGGTGTGGTCGGACTTGGCCGGCTGTTGGCGGAGGGCGACGAAAAAGTGCTGGATCAGCTCCGTCCCTATGCCTCCGACCTGCGCTGGCGGCTGCGCGAAGGTGTGGCCATGGCACTCCAGCGCTTGGGCAAGCGGAACATGCACAGCCTCCTGTCTGCTATGGAGACCTGGAGTGAGGGGAATTGGCTCGAGAAACGCGCTGCCGCGGCTGCTTTGGCTGAACCGG
>JBEKVG010000019.1:0-14159 GCA_049514195.1 Anaerolineales bacterium
AGCCTTGGTTTTGACCTGGTTGCCACTTTTGAATCTTATCCGACCCTCGGTCCGCTGGTCATCAATGATCAGAATTCGGAGGAGTCCTTCACATTTTATGACCATCCCAAAGTACTCATCTTCCGGAAGAATCCCAATTACAAGCCGGCCCAGGTGCAAGCTGTTTTGGGAGCCGTTGACCTGAGCAACGTTGTCCAACTGACACCGGGCCAAGCCGACCATTATAAAAGCCTGATGCTCCCCGCCGATCAGTTAGCGACCCAGCAAGCCGGCGGTACTTGGTCGGACCTGTTCAACCGCAACGCCATTTATAACCGCTATCCTGGCCTCGGCGTAGTGCTCTGGTACTTGGTCATCTTTATCCTCGGTTTGTTTGCTTATCCGTTGGTGCGGGCGGCATTGCCTGGTTTGGCTGACCATGGTTACCCGCTGGCGCGCATCGTCGGCCTATTGCTCTGGGCTTGGATGGCATGGATGGCTGGATCTGTCGGACTCACCTACAGCAGGTTGACCATAGCCACCACTCTCGGGTTGATTATGCTGATGGGCGTATGGCAGGCTTGGCGTCAACGAGCGGAACTGAAACAGGAATTGAAAGAACGCTGGAAATACTTCCTGATGGTGGAAATTCTCTTCCTGTCATTCTTCCTGCTTGACCTTCTGATCCGTCTTGGAAGTTCAGACCTCTGGCATCCTTCCAAGGGCGGCGAGCGTCCGATGGACTTTTCGTACTTTAATGCCATCCTGAAGAGCACCAGCTTCCCGCCTTACGATCCATGGTTTGCTGGAGGCTACATCAACTATTATTATTATGGCTACGTGATTGTCGGGACGCCGGTCAAACTGCTTGGAATTGTCCCATCCATCGCCTATAACTTCATCCTGCCTACGTTGTATGCCTGTTTGGCAGCTGCAGCTTTCTCGGTGGGATGGAACTTTCTTCATGTTATTCGTGAAATAAGGGCTGGTAGGCACGATTCATCAGAAGACTCACTAGTTAGTCCCGAGACTCATACGTCACTCTTTGATTCCCAATTCATTGCTGGGATTTCAGCCTCCTCTGCAATGGTTCTCCTCGGTAACCTTGGCATTGTGCGGATGTTGTACCAAGGTTTCCAGGAGGTCGCTGCACCCGACGGACTGATCGATAAGGCGAACATTTTCCAACGTATCTTTTGGACCATTGAAGGTTTCTTTATGATATTGGTTGGTAAAATGCACCTGCCCTATGGGCTTGGCGATTGGTATTGGAACCCCAGCCGGGTTTTGCCGGATTCTTCGGGTAGCCCCATCACGGAATTTCCACTCTTTACGTTTATCTATTCCGATCTGCATGCGCATATGATCGCCTTGATGATAACCGTGTTAGCGATCGCCTGGGCGCTCTCCGTGCTGCTAGCCAGGGCCAAATGGAAGACAGCCCTTGATACTGCCGCCGGCCTTCTTCTCGGCGGCCTGATTATCGGAGCGCTAAAGCCCACCAATACCTGGGATTATTACACTTACCAGATCCTGGGCGCTGTGGTGCTGGCTTATGCTGTCTGGCGCTATGCAGATATTTCTTGTATCCACGTTTACATTCCTGACTGGGGCAAGCATCTTTTATTGACAGCCGGTGCGCTCATAGTCTTGGTCGGTGCCTCGCTGCTGTTCTATCAGCCCTTCACGCACTGGTTCCTGCTTGACCCAACCTACACAAAAGTGTCTCTCTGGACGGGTGGGCGCTCGGACGTATCCTCCTATCTGACTCACTGGGGCGTATTCCTGTTCTTCATCGTTTCCTGGATGACCTGGGAGACACGCCAGTGGCTGGCCGAGACGCCCGTCTCCTCGCTACATAAACTGCGACCTTATCGTGATTTCATCATTGCCACTCTCGTGATCTTTTTCTTGGTATTGATAGCCCAGCAAGGCTGGGTGATGAGTTCTAACCAGAATGTTCCCTGGAAGGGCATTACCATCCTCTGGTTGGCATTACCCCTGGCAGCCTGGGCGGCGATCCTCTTATTCCGCCCTGGAATCCACGACGGCAAACGCCTGGTGCTGTTCATGGTAGGGACAGGCTTACTGCTGACGATGATTGTGGAAATCATCGTCATGGGTGGCGACATTGGACGCATGAACACAGTTTTCAAAATCTACTATCAAGCCTGGGTTTTGCTGGGTCTCAGTGCTGCAACTGCCTTCGGTTTCCTGCTGAATGAGTTCCGCAAATGGCTGCCCGGTTGGCGAGTTGCCTGGTGGATCGCAGCCGTTGCTCTGACGGCCGGTGCAGCCTTATTCCTTCTGATGGGAGGCTGGGGCAAGATCCAGGACCGAATGGCCCCGGATGCGCCTCATACCCTCGACAGCATGACCTACATGGATTATGCCACTTATAACGAGCGTGGCACAGACTTGGACTTGAGCGCGGATTACCGTGCCATCGTCTGGATGCAAGATAACGTAAAGGGTTCACCGGTTATTGCTGAGGCGCCCTCAGCCGGGATTCAATACGAGTGGTTGAACCGTTTTTCGATCTACACAGGTCTACCCGACGTGGTTGGCTGGGAATGGCATCAGGAACAGCAGCGCTTGATGTTCACTGATACCGTCAGAGAGCGCGGCGTGGAGGAGGATAATTTCTACGTTACCACAGATATCCAGACCGCCCTGCAGTTCATTCAAAAATATAATGTCCGTTACATCATTGTTGGCCAGTTGGAGAGCGCCAAATACATGCCTGGCGGGTTCTCCAATCTTGTCTCGGCCGGCGGCGCAGACGGCCTGGTGAAATTTGAGTTTTATAACGGGAAAAACTGGCATTCTGTGTACCGGGATGGCAGTACAGTGATCTATGAGGTGAACCCGTGAGTGAATTCATCTTACATGTTACATCCCAGACCACCTGGTCTGCTGCACAAAAAGGAGGGCAGTACGTAACCGACTCGCTGGCCGGGGAGGGCTTCATCCATTGTTCCAAAGCAGACCAAATTATGCGCGTAGCCAATCTTTCTTTTACCCGTCAACGTGGCTTGGTATTGCTGGTGATCGATCCTGCGCTCCTAATCCCGGAACTGCGCTGGGAGCCGGGTGTGGACCTTGCGACTGAACTTTTCCCTCACATCTATGGCCCGATCAATTTGGATGCCGTGGTAGAAGTGCTTGATTTTGAAAACGACACGGATGGCAAATTTCATTTGCCAAAGCTTCTCGAATTTGCTGCTAGCTGATCGCCAATGGCTCTAATATGCTCCAATTCTTTTTCTGGTACCTTCTAATCACCTTGATTGGCTGGCTAGCTTTTCCGCTGGCTTATAGCCTCTTCCCAGCATTGGCAGACCGGGGCTTCAGTCTGACACGCGCCCTCGGGATGTTGGTGTGGGGCTACGTTTTCTGGATAATGGCCTCATTGGGACTTATTCAGAACGATGGCAGCGGATTGTTGCTGGCACTGATCGTGCTCGCAGCAGTCTCCGGGGCCGGTTTGTTGCGGAAAGAGATGCGGAAATCCTTGGGGGAGTGGGTCAGGTCGAATGTTCGAATGGTTGTAATTATCGAGGTACTTTTCTTTCTGGCTTTTGCAGCCTGGGCCTTTGTGCGCGCCTCCAACCCGAACATTGAAACCGCCGGCGGTGAAAAGACCATGGAACTGGCCTTCATCAATGCCATTTTGCGTTCACCCACATTCCCGCCGCACGACCCCTGGCTTTCGGGCTATGCAATTTCTTACTATTACTTTGGTTACGTCATGACTGCCATGCTGGCCAAGGCCACCGGCACGCTTGGTAGTGTGGCGCATAATTTGATGAGTGCACTCATTTATTCTCTGACTGCCATCGGGGCTTATGGCATTCTCTATAACCTGTTCGCCGCCTGGCAGATACATCATCCATCAAGTGCCAAACAATCGCCGTCGGCCGGTTTGCCCTTGCTTGGTCCACTTTTTCTGCTCATCGTTGGCAACCTTGAAGGTTTTTTGGAAGTCCTCTATCGCCGGGGGGTGTTCTGGCAATGGAATTCCAATGGTACGGCAGTATCTTCTTTCTGGCGGTGGTTGAACATTCCGGATCTTACAGATTCGCCTGCGCGCCCATTGGGGTGGGTGCCCAACCGATCAACCTGGAATCTGTTATGGCGGGCTTCGCGCGTGGTCCAGGATTGCCATCTGTCTGGAAGTTGTGGCGAGGTTATCGACGAATTTCCGGCTTTTTCATTTTTCCAAGGCGACCTCCACCCGCATGTATTGGCCATGCCTTTTGGTTTATTGGCAATAGCCATGGCCTTGAATCTGTTCCTTAATGGCTGGCAGGGTGAAACAAAACTATTCAGGCAGCGCATATTCATTCAACCCGTGGGATTATTCTTTTCTGCACTGATTTTAGGTGGCTTGGTATTTTTGAATACCTGGGATATTCTACCTTTCACAGCACTATTTCTGGGTGTTTTCTTCCTTGTAAGGTTTCGAGAGCGTGGTTGGGCCTGGGAGCGTCTGGAGGAAGTACTTGCATTGGCCATTCCTGTGGGAATCCTTGTCATCTTACTCTACCTGCCATTTTTTACGGGTTTTTCGTCCCAGGCGGGTGGTGTTTTACCGAATTTGGTCAGCCCAACCCGTGGTGCTCACTTGTGGGTCATGTTCGGATCCTTGTTCATACCCATTTTTGCCTACCTGGTTTATCTTTGGCGCAGGGAGAAATACCCGCTAAACTGGGCCATGGGTATAGGTCTCGCGATTAGTACATCGATCCTATTATGGGGGGCTTCTTGGCTACTGGGGGTGATCGCCCTCAAATTACAGCCGGGAATTGCGAGCGGATTTTTGCAGTCAGAAGGAATTACGAACACGGGCTTGTTCTTTGCTGCTGCCACCGGGCGTCGTTTGGCCTATATTGGAGGCTGGATAACTCAGGCAGCCATGCTGGTGTTCGTGTTTGCTTTTCTGGCGCGCACCAATGGAACGAAAAATATTAAGGAGCTTGAATCGAAAAAAAGCCCGGATAATGTGAACATTCTTCATCAATTGTCATCCATTCACTGGTTTGTACTCCTTCTCATCATTATTGGCGCTTTCCTCGTTCTAGCTCCTGATTACGTCTTCTTGCGGGATTTATTTGGAAACCGGATCAATACTGTATTTAAATTCTACTTCCTGGGCTGGATACTATGGGGCATGGCAGCGGCTTTTGGAGTGGGGGTAATGCTCCAGAATTTGAACGGTACCTGGAAGTGGATTTATCGCCTTGGAATAGGATTTGTACTGGTAATGGGCCTATGCTTTTTCGCATATGGTCTTCCTTACAATACCACGAACTTTCAGATTGACACCTTCCGTCAGAATCTGGAAACAGCGCGCGAATCTGGAAACCCTGCGCCGATTCTGGAGGCAGCCGCATCAACATGGACTCTGGATGGGGCACGCTTATTCCAGTCTCAATATCCGGATGATGCGGCGGCTGCTCACTGGCTGGCGAGTGCTCCAGAAGGCGTTATCGCTGAAGCAGTGGGCGATAGTTACTCAGATTATGCCCGTATGGCTGTCTATTCTGGTTTGCCTGATGTGCTGGGCTGGCCATTTCATGAAGATCAGTGGCGTGGCAGCATGGAACCGCAGGGAACGCGTGCGGACGATATCCGCCGACTGTACCAGACGGGAAGTTGGGACGAGGCCGAGGCGATTCTGGAACAGTATAACGTCCGCTATGTAGTGGTCGGCACGCTTGAACTTCAGGAATACCACCCCATCCAACTAAAATTCCAGCAGCATCTTGCTAAGGTCTTCCAACAGGGACAAGTGATGATTTACGAAGTTCCGCAGCAATGATTTCGGTTTTACCAATCATGTTAAAATAAGCCACCATGAAGAAATTTGAACCCACCCTTGAACATGCCTTCTATGCCCTGGCTCTTGCCATTGCTATTGGCCTGCGCTTCCTGCACCTCGGCGCACTGCCGCTCTCCGATTACGAAGCTGACTGGGCGCTCCAGGCCCTACGAATCACCCAAGGACTCCATCCATCCATCGGTCCCAACCCCGCTTATGTTCACCTGACCGCAGTGCTGTTCTACATCTTTGGTGCGACGAACTTCCTGGCGCGTTTCTGGCCGGCGCTGGCGGGTAGTGCACTTGTTCTGGCTGCGTGGCCCTTGCGCGGCCGCTTTGGACGCATTCCAACGCTCATCCTGGCTTTTGGACTGGCTATTGACCCTGGTCTGGTGGCTGTGTCGCATCTGGCAGGAGGACCGATGCTGGCGATTGCTTTCCTTGTTCTGACCGCGTTGATGTGGATGGATAGCCGCCACGCCATAGCCGGTTTCTTTGCCGGTTTGGCATTGGTTTCCGGACCCTCGGTCTGGTTCGGGCTGACTGGGGTTGGGCTGGCCTGGGTATTCGGGTCGGGCATTAGAGTAAAAGTCCCTGCAAAGATGGAGGACGAGGACAAAGCTGTACATAAGGACACAGGCTCAAGCCCGGTGCGCTTCCATTTGGAGGAATTGCGTGTGGCGCTTTATTGGGGACTCGGGACTCTGGTAATGGCTGGCAGTTTATTTTTCCTTTCTCCAAAAGGACTGTCGGCGTTTGTTGCATCGCTTGGAACTTTCCTGCGCGGCTGGTGGACTCTTTCGGATGTTCGCCTGTGGCAGCCCTTGTTGGCCCTTCCGGCCTATGAAATTCTGCCGCTTGCATTCGGTATTGCCGGAGTGGTACGTGGGATTTTAAAACGAGATGCTGACACCCCTCGCCTAGGAATTTGGGCGCTGGTGGCGTTGCTATTGGCTTTAATCTATCCTGGCAAACAGACAAGTGACCTGGTCTGGGCACTCCTGCCACTCTGGGTACTAGCAGCCACAGAAATGGCCCGCTACTTCGATTTTGGAGATAGCAACCGTTGGGAAGTAGCCGGCACTGTGTCTGTGGTTATGGCCTTTCTAGTCTTTGGGTGGCTCACCCTTGCCAGTATAACTACCATGGATTGGGGCAGCGAGATGGTGCGCACACGCCTATGGCTGGTGGCTGCCCTGGTCCTCCTGATTGTCTTGAGTCTTTTGCTGGTGGGGACGGGCTGGTCAATTTCAGTGGCTCGCCTGGGCGGTGTGTGGAGTGCTTTGATTGCGTTGACTCTTTTCACCATTGCGATGTCGACCAGTGCTGGCGGTCTGCGTCAGCCTTTGACCATTGAGCTCTGGCAGCCGGAGCCGCGCACCGGCCGGGTGGATATCCTTCTGAATGTTGCCAACCAGATCTCGGATTTAAACCGAGGCTATGAGTCACAATTACCGCTGACCATCCTCGGTGTAGACTCTCCGGCGCTGCAATGGTTGTTCCGTGACTGGCAAGTACAGAAAGTTAGTGAGTTGGCCCCCGACGCCACACCTGAGATGATTATTACGCCATCCGGGAATTTGAGTCTGGAGGCGAAATACCGCGGTGAGCCGCTGGTTCTGCATGAATCGGCGAATTGGAGCAAGGCCTCTTCTGCTGATTGGCTGAAATGGTTCATGTATCGCCAGATGCCACTACAGCGTGAAGATGTAATCTTATGGGTACGCAGTGACCTTATGCTTGACAATCAGAACACTACACTTGCTCCCTGATTTGCGTTATTATCCTCGTATGCCTGTTCCCAATATCATCGCCATTGATGGCCCGGCAGCTTCGGGCAAATCCACTCTGGGGCGGCGGCTGGCTGATTCTTTAGGTTATCTCTTCTTTGATACCGGTGTTATGTACCGCGCCATTACCTGGGTCACACTCCAGCGTGGTGTGCGAGTGAAGGACGAACTCGCTGTGACGCACCTAGCCGAGACGGTTCAGATAGATGTCCGCCCGCCTTCAAAAGAGGATGGCCGGGCATGTGATGTTCTAGCTGATGGCATCGATATTACCTGGGAGACACGTACGCCCGAAGTGGAAGCGAATGTTTCTCCGGTTTCCACTTACCCAGGTGTGCGCCAGGCATTGGCGACCCAACAACGCCGCATTGGCCTGCGCGGAAGGGTCGTCATGGTAGGACGCGACATAGGCACAGTTGTCCTGCCGGATGCCGACCTGAAAATTTACCTGGATGCCTCGGCGGAGGAACGCGCCCGCCGGAGATACACCGAGATCATTAACCGTGGCGGGAATGCCGATTACGAACAAATCCTCGCCGGTGTGCGCATGCGGGACGAAATCGATTCAACGCGCCTCTTCTCACCTTTACGGGCTGCTGGGGATGCCATAATCATTGATTCCGATAGATTGAATGTAGACGAGGTTTTTGCGAAAGTGAAGGCCTTATGCCAGTAGTGGAATATCACCCGGCTTGGTGGCGGCGCTGGCTAACCCGGCCCTTGGTACGTATTGTTCTGCGCCTGCTTCTGTATACCCTCGCGTCGGTGAAGATCACTGGCAGAGAAAATGTTCCATTGCGCACGCCGTATATTGCGGCTATTAATCATGTCTCCCTTTTTGAAGCACCATTGGTGGGTGGGTTCTGGCCGGAGCAACCGGAGGTCCTTGGAGCTTCTGATGTCTGGGACCGACCGGGACAAAACATCCTTGCACGCTTATGGGGTGGTATCCCAGTCCACCGCGGCGATTATGATCGCGCCGCCATTGACAGTGTCCTTTCGGCCCTGCGTGGCGGCTACCCGCTTTTGATCGCCCCGGAGGGTGGACGTTCCCATGCGCCAGGCTTGCGGCAAGCCAAAACCGGGATCTCCTATATTGCTGAACAGACCGGCGTGCCGGTTATCCCGGTAGGTATCGTGGGCACGACGGATGATTTTTGGAAGAAAGCCTCCAAAGGCAAGCGCCCGCGCTTGGAGATGCATATTGGCGAGCCTATCCAACTTCCCCTAGTGAAAGGCAAAGGGAACGAACGGCACGAATCCCGCCAACGTAATGCCGATTATGTGATGCGCCACATTGCCGGATTATTGCCTGAGGAGTACCGCGGTGTCTACGCGGAGAGCACCATTTTCCCCAATGTCAAGACCGGGTAAAGTAGTTTGACCGAATCACCCCCCTCGGTTATAATTGCCATCCGTCCCTATCCCGTGAGAAAGCCGGGACTTTCGTCCCGTACTAAAACCGCGACTAACGTCCTGTGACAAGACGGGGACTATCGTCCCGTGCTAAAACCGGGACTATCGTCCCGTGCTAAAACCGGGACTATCGTCCCGTGCTAAAACCGGGACTATCGAAAACCCCAGCGGAGAATCCGCTGTTTGGTGTTTTAATAATTATTTTGAGGTAAATGCATGGCAACAAAACGTCCTTATCAACCCAAGATCCGGCGGCGCGTACGTGTGCATGGCTTTCGGCAACGCATGTCCAGTGCAGATGGCCGCCAGGTGCTCAAGCGGCGGCGCCTGAAAGGCCGCATCCGGCTGGCCGTCCGCAGCAACAATCACGTTAAGCACGTCCGCTGGTAGGAGCTCAACAGCGCAACGGAACTAGGTTCGCGCGGGAAAGTGTGAGGTGCAGGTGAAGCGCTGCTTTCGCCTGACCAGGTCGACCGATGTCAAGCGGGTGCGGCGTTCCGGCAAGTCGTATGCCCACCCGCTTGTTGTTTTGTATGTTCTGAAATCGGAACAATCCAGCGTGCGTGTGGGGGTGAGCGCCGGTTTGGCGGTTGGGAATGCAGTCAAGCGCAACCGGGCCAAACGCCTTCTGCGAGCAGCGATGAACGAACTTTTACCGCTAACAGCCCCTGGATCCGACTTATTGCTGATTGCCCGTTCTCCGTTGCCCAAATCGGACATCCTACATACCCGTGCGGCGTTGTCCATTTTGCTTGAACGAGCTGGCTTACTTTCTCAAATCCATGACGCTTGAATATCTACCCAGCGATTATTCTAAAGAGCTAAGACTGTGCGACCTACCCCGCACAATCGGCTATTGGCCGCGCCTGGCACTGCTGGGATTTATCCGCCTGTACCAGATGACTTTTTCAAAGGCCCTGCCGCCCAATACCTGCCGCTTCTACCCATCCTGTTCGCATTATGGTTACCAGGCAGTTTATAAGTTTGGTGTAATAAAGGGTGGGGCTAAGGCAATCTGGCGGGTATTGCGATGTAACCCGTTTAATCCCGGGGGTTATGACCCCGTTCTGTAGGAGAAAAACTGTTTCATGAAAGCAAAGTATCTTGTTTTTATTGGCCTGTTGCTTGCCTTAACTATGGTGCTAAGCGGGTGTGCTTCAGGCCTTACAGCCTCTGCTTGGCCTGCCATGACTGCGGATGCCAAGTATGCTTATCTTGCTGGTGGCTCGTACGTCTATGCAGTGGATTTGCAGACCGGCGCGCAAGTCTGGCGTTTCCCCGATAAGGCCTCGGCCAATCCTTTCGATGCTGCCCCCGTCCTGACATCCGATGGGCAGTTGATTGTCGGCGGATTCGACAAGAAACTCTACAGTCTCAACCCGCAGACTGGCCTATCCACTTGGCAGTTCACAGGCGCACATGACCGCTGGATTGGCGGCGCATTGGTGGTCAATGATATGATCTATGCTCCTAATGCCGATTACAATCTTTATGCAATTAACCTGCGCGGCGAGCTCCAGTGGACCTTTGAAGCTGACCAGGCCATTTGGGGGGTACCCATTTCTGATGGGACGAATATCTACTTCGGGACGCTTGGCCGGAAAGTGTACGCGGTAAATGCCCAGACCGGCAAGCAGGTTTGGGTAAAGAAAGTGGATGGGGCGGTGCTCGGTTCGCCCGTGATCGGAACTGATCAGACCCTCTATGTTGACTCGTATGGCGGGACAGTCTACGCCCTGAGTACGGCCAATGGTGTGGTTCGCTGGTCGGCGGCGGCTTCTTCCTGGATCTGGTCCGGCCCGGCGCTGGATGGTACCACTCTCTATTTTGGAGATGGAAATGGTTCGCTATATGCGCATCCCGTGGGGGGGACCGGGCAACCCTGGAACAAGCCGCTAAATGGTGCGATAATTGGCACACCGCTTGTGAGTGGTGATAACATTATCGTCGGGACGGAGGCGGGAAACGTATATTTCATCGATCACACTGGAACTAATCTCCGCCCGATTTCGATTTCCGGAAAAGTTTATTCTTCACCCGTCGCAGCCGGAAGCTTGATCCTGGTGGCTCCAACGGGTGGAAATTCCACTTTGATAGCCCTTGATCCGACCGGGGCTGTTAAATGGTCATTTATCCCTCCTAAATAGGATGTGAATTATGTGGGAAACTATCATTGTTACCCCCTTTACTAATGCCCTGTTGATGATCTATAAAATAATCGGCGGGAATTTTGGGATTGCGATCATACTGTTTACCATTCTTATCCGCGTGATCACGCACCCCTTAATGGCCTCACAGATAAAGGGCAGCACCAAGATGCAGGAAATGCAGAATTCGAAGGAATGGCAGGATATTCAGAAAAAGTATAAGGACGATAAGGAAAAACTAGCCCAGGAGCAGATGAAGTACTACAAAGAAATTGGTTACAATCCTTTTTCCTCCTGCCTGCCATCTATAATCCAGATTCCCCTTATCTTTGGCCTGTACCAGAGTATCATGCGTGCCATTGCTGCTTCGCCGATGCAATTGCTCATCCTGACACGCACGGTTTACCCTTTCTTCCATGCAGCCGACGTTGTGCCGCTTAACAGCAAGTTCCTTTGGATGAACCTGGGTCAGCCGGAGCGGATCTATGTTTTTGGCCTTGCCATCCCGTTGCTGGCGATCATCGTGGCAATTACCACTTACGTTCAATCCAAGGTGACTATGCCGCCTTCAACGAACCCAAATGACCAGGGAGCCATGATGAGCAAGATGATGACTCTCTATATGCCTTTTCTGCTTGGCTACTTTGCCCTGACCTTTGCTTCCGGCCTTTCTATTTACTTTGTCACCGGAAACCTGATTGGTATTGCCCAGTATGCCCTTTTGGGGAAGGTCAACTGGCGCGCATTATTACCGGGCCAGAAACCTGCCCCGGCACTTGCAATGAGGAAAAAATGAACGAGCGTACCACCCTTGAGAAGATTGCTCCAAATGTCGAAGAAGCCATCGCCCAGGGCTTGGCTGAACTTGGAGTGGGAAAAGAAGCTGTGGACGTGGAAGTATTGGATGAGGGCAGCCGCGGACTGCTAGGGATTGGCGGGCGGCAGGCGCGTGTCCGTTTAACGGTCAAGTTGGCTCAACCTGGACCAGAGGCTGGCAATCCTGAAAAGCTAGAAAAAAACCAGGCCGTGACATTGCCCCGTTCAATCGAAGGTGCCGAAGCCACGGAAGCTGATTTTAGCATATTGGATGACAACCTTCTTTTTGTCTCGCGTCAAACCGTGGCTGAACTATTGGAAAAGATGAAGGTGCCTGCACGCATCGAAGTCCGTTACGGCGAACCAGACGAAGAAAACCAACGTCCCGTCTTGGTGGATATTCACGGTGATGATCTGGGTGTTCTGATCGGCCGCAGGGCCGAAATCCTGAACGCCTTGCAATACATCGTCAATCTCATTGTCAGCAAGCAGGTGGAGCATTGGGTTCAGGTGGTAGTCGACGTGGAAGGCTACCGGGCGCGGCGTGAACGCCAATTACGCCAGATGGCACTCCGCATGGCTGACCAGGCGATGAAGACCGGACGCCGACAGGTTCTGGAACCGATGACCGCCTCAGAGCGCCGTGTCATCCACTTGGAACTGCGCGACCATCCCAATGTAGTTACGCAATCCATTGGAGAAGAACCGGCCCGTAAGGTGACGATTATCCCGAAATAGCTTAAGTACAGGGGCGACTAACCAGTCGCCCCTTTAAATTTGAATTCCCATCCTCAGGTATAATTTATTCATGCAAAATATCGTCCCCCTAAGTCCGGTGGACTATCTGGTTATCGGCCATATCTCCTGCGACCTGACACCAGAAGGCCCACGCCTGGGTGGGACGGCAACCTACGCTGCATTAACGGGACGTGCCCTAGGTCTGCGCACGGGAGTGGTGACTGCCTGGGGCGGGGAATTGTCTCTGGATGTTCTGGACGGTATCCAAGTCAGTACTATGGCGGTGGAGCATAGTACCACCTTTGAAAACGTATATAATCTGGAGGGTCGCCACCAGATTATTCATCATACCGCGCCGGACATCCTGTATGAAAATGTTCCTCAGAGCTGGCGGGAGGCGCCGATTGTCCATATTGGACCGATTGCCGGGGAAGGCAAAAGCCTGGTGGATGGGAGATTCCCTGCCTCAATGCTCGGCCTGACACCTCAAGGATGGCTGCGGACTTGGGATGATGGTGGGTGTGTCCATGTCGGCACCTGGCCAGAAGCACTGCAAGCGTTATCAAAGGCAAGCGCGGTGGTGTTCAGTATTGAGGATATAGGTGGGGACGAGGAGCAGATTGAAGCAATGGCGAATAAATGCCAGGTGCTGGCGGTAACCGAGGGCGCAGCCGGGGCACGCCTGTATTGGAATGGTGATCTGCGAAGATATGGCGCTTTGCAGGTTAATGAAGTGGATCCTACCGGCGCAGGCGATATTTTCGCGGCGGCTTTCTTCTGGCGATTTTCGATAACTCATGATCCCTGGGTCGCCGCGAAGTTTGCCACGCACCTGGCTTCTTTCTCGGTGACGCGTCGGGGATTGGATGGCATTCCAACCAAAGAAGAAATTCAAACCTGCCTGGTGGAGGTCATATAGTGGGACGCGTTTATTCACTGGTCAATCAGAAGGGCGGGGTCGGAAAAACCACCACAGCGATCAATCTTGGGGCTTATCTGGCCCAATTTGGGCAATGCGTCTTGATCGTGGATGCTGATCCTCAGGCCAACGCCACTTCCTCGCTTGGTGTGGACACACACGCCGTAAAGGGGGGGACTTATGATGTTTTACTGGGCGGAACACTGGCAACTGCCCTAGTGCTCCAGAATCCGCGCCTGAAGCTAGCAATTCTGCCATCTTCACCATCTTTAGCTGGTGCGGAAGTGGAACTGGTCAATGAGTTGGGACGTGAGTACAAGCTTGTGCACGCCCTGGAACCATTGGTGGAGCATTACGACTATATTCTGATAGACTGCCCGCCCTCGCTTGGTCTCCTGACTGTGAATGGGCTGATGGCTGCCAAGGATGGCGTCCTGATCCCGGTGCAGTGTGAGTATCTGGCACTCGAAGGGTTGGGCGAATTGACCCATACCATCCAGCGAGTCCGTTCGGCTCTCTTCCCTAGGCTT
>JBEKVG010000020.1:0-14436 GCA_049514195.1 Anaerolineales bacterium
AAGGCTGCCTTTGAACATGCCCGGCTTAGCTACCCGATAACACCAGATGATGTCCTTATCCGCCGGACAACCAAGCAATTGACGGTAATAGGCGGTCGTCAGGGGGTACCGCTCAGGCAAACGGGTAGTTTGCATATATTGGTGAGCGGTAGGAATAAAGATGTAATCAGTCTGGTCAAGAAAACTTTCGTAACGTGCAAGTTTATTGGCATCATCATTCCAATAAACTTGCAGGTTGAGGTCACCGCTATAGATGCCATTAAAACCATCGTAACCGTCCACACGAAAAGGCAAGTTCCAGTCATAATCAGTCTCATTAGCGATGGCGGAGCCATTCAAGGTCAATGCAACACCGGTCGTATCCATGCGCAGGTAATAAGTGACACCCTTTCTAAGGGTAATGGGATGGTCAGGAACCAATTTTGCAGGATTTCCGCGCGGGTCACCGTTGGGAACATAATCCGCAGTAACCGAAGCATTGGCAAGAATCTGGTCGGACGAAAAATCTTGTCCAGAAGAAAGGATCAAGTGCAGGGTCTGCTTGCCAGCCATGTTGATATCCTTCACACGGCTGAAGGTCATCTGCATCAGCGTCCCATCTGCTTGCGATGTAAAATCGACTTGGTAAGGTTGACTAGCATTCGCAATGCATTGGGAAGAAGGATCAATCGTCTGTTTGACCGGACTGTTCGATGCCGCAATCGACAATTGAAGCTGCCCGCAAAGATCAACTTGTAACCCCGGATTAAGCGTTTCCACATTTATTAGATAATCCTGTTGAGCATGAAGAGTGGGTGGCTGGTTGAAAAGAACTATCTGAGAGGGTGAAACGGTCGTTTGATTAGCAGTCGGAGTGACTAGCAGGAAACCGGTTGCCACCACTTGCGGGGCAGTTGGATTCTGCAAAATGTTGACTTGCAGGATATGGTTGGTTACATGCGGCAACAGGATTTGATTCAATACCCCACCTGCCTGCGCAGTAAAAGCCGTTTGATATGGAGCATTTGCCTGGATAATGCCGCCCGACTGAAAAGGAAGGGGTTGCTGATAAGTTGTCCCATTGATGGTTTGAATCTGTAAGTTGATGGGGCCAGGGACATTTTGATAAATCCAGCGTGATGCTGCGACGCGTGTTTCAGGTCGGCGGTAGATCGAGGTAAAGGCATATGCCCAACCGATGGTTAAAACCAGAACAACCACGCCAACTGTCGCGGCCAGGATTGCCCACCAGTTAAGGCGTTTCAATCCTGCAAGACGCGGACCTGCCCAATCGAATACCGCCCAAGCAGCCATCATCGCCAACAGCGGATAGACAGGCAACTGGTAACGCATGTTTGGGTTATATTGGAGCGACTGCCAAAGAAAATAGATAGCCGTCCAGCTCCAGACCAGGATGTGCTGCCTCCACTCGCCTTTCAGCATACGCCAGCCCATCCAAAGGAAACCAGCCCAGGCGAGTACACCAAGCGGTAGGCCAAAACCCCAGACAGTCAGATTGACAAAGGAGTAAAGATGAGTCCGCCGCGCCCACTGCAAATTCCATACCAAACCGGCATCCGGACTGGCATCGGCACGCTGTTCCCTGATATTTGCCAGCCATTTCGGGTTAAGCCCCAGACCGGAAAAAGCATAAGGCTGGAAGACACGGAAGGCCAGGACTGCAAACAGCGCCCCGATCACCATGTATATAAACGTTTTGGCCCAGAAATCAGTAAAGGAAGAACGCGCGTCTGAGGAGGGTAAAGCCTCCGGATTCTGTTCTTTATCCTGAATTCCGAAATAACGTATCGCCAGTGCACCAGGTAAAAGGATTGCTAGCGGAGCAGCAGTCAACTTTGAGGCTGTTGCCAAGCCCAACGCCAATCCAAAACCAACGCTTAGCCAGAAAAGACGGTTTGTAAAAAGACGGGAAAAATAAGTACGAGGGTGTGAGGATAAAGAATGCCCTTTCAAGAGTTCCTGATCCGCCTCTGTTTTTGGTGCACGCTCTCTACCCACCATAATCTCCACGGCAAAGAAGATTGCCAGGAGCATAAAAAAGGTGGAAAAGTTATCGGTTGTATAAAAATGCGACTGCTGGATTTGCATCACCGCTAGTGCTGAGAACATGGCCGCCAGGATCCCCACGCGTGGACCATAAAGTCGTTTCACCATGAAATACAATAGTGCGACGGTCGCCAAATCTGCCAGTGCCGACATATACCGACCGAGGAGTTGAAGATTAGCCAACTGGTTGGTTAAATCTGCCAGTCCGCGCACGATAAAAATAGGTAAGGTACCATAAACAAAAAAACTATGACCAGTGTTTTGTGGATTGAGAGTCGAAGTGGCTGTGTTAAAGTATTCGACCAGGCTATGCACCGGCTGGATATCATATGTGACTGAGGTCAGGAACAGCTCGTCTGGGTGTTGATTCTGGGAATCACCCCAGTCTATCCCCGTCAGGCGGAGATATGCGCCCACCAGAAGGACGCCAATCATCAGGATGTCATAAAGCCAGATGTGCTTATTTTCCAGATTAGAGTTAGTGGCATTCGTCATACAAATCCTCGGTCACTCGTTCGATGGTACAAAAAAGATCAGAAAATTCATGCCTTCTATATTGGTTGCCGAATGGAACGTACTCAGCGTGCCCTGCGGATAGAGTTTTTTCAATGTATTTACATCCTCCTTATCCTCCGGCTTGATCATGAATAACTTAGCGCCCTTGACATCCAGAGTCGTACCAATATCCTTCGGCCAGATGGCAAAATCCCTGTTCGGGATACCCGCCCAGACACCTGGGAGGCGGGTGTCCACCCAGTAGGGAAACGCCACAATCCAGACCGAGTTGGTCGTTCCATATACCTGCCCGAATTGCTTGATGACCTCCCCCATCTCAGAACTGTTCCAGGCAGAGGCAGTGTACTGATCCGCGTATTGGTGGAAGACCAGGTCATAGTTTTGGAAGGAGGAAACTCCCGCCAGGAAGAGGATTATCACCCAAGTCAGGCCAGTTCCCAGGCGGCGGCTCATTTTGGATTGGATGCCTGCCAGCAGCCCATCCAACGCCATTGCCACGATCAGGAAAACAGGCACCAACGCTGCCCCCGTGCGGGTCAAAACCGGGTTCTCGTTCGGAAAAGCCAGGGAAAGGATCGATGGGAGCTCCAGTAACGGAATAGAAAGCAACAGAAACAGGTCTAGCCAGTGCCGCTTGCGGATGTAACGGATAAACACCAGGACGATCCCGATAATAAACAGTGCGCCGGAGACCACGTCCAACGCCGGGCGAAACACGATTGAATGAGCCCAGGTATCACCGTCGTTCCAGTTAAACATGCGCAGGGCATTCCAGGTATTCGAGAGGAAAATCTTCCAGGCCGGTCCGGACAACGGGGTCTCGCTCGAGCCCAGGCGGCTAAATGCCCGTAAAGAGAAGGAGGCCGGGTTATCCAGCCAATAACGCGCCAGGGGCAGAAAAACGATGAATGAGATCACGGCCACGATGCCCAACCAGATCAGTGCCTGCTTGCGGCCGCCTTTGGATTGGGAGTGCAACAGGTAAAGCCCAATTGCTATCACCACTACGAATGGCACGATCCGCATCGGGGTATAGCCATGTAAGCCGAAGCCCAGGAACAGACCGGAAAGGACGAAATCGTTGCGGTTGCGAGTCCGCAGGCCGCGAATGAGATAATAGAGTGTGGGGGCAACAAACAAAGGATAGAGCGGAAAGCGCAGCCCAAACCGGCTGATGACGTTTGGCCAGTAGGCAATCCCTGTGAAGAATAATGCCAGCAGGCCAATGCGTTTGCCGCCAACCTCTTTACCAAGCAAGTACATGTAAGGCAGTGTCGCCAGCCCACAGATGACTGTACCAATTTTCAAACTCAGGAACGACAGACCCGTGCCGAAAATCCACGAGACGATCAGAGTCAGGTACATCTGATCACCTTCACGGCCTGTATTGCGTGGAAAGAAAATGTGCGTCTGGCCCTGGGATACATCAAACACATCTAGGATCTTCTCAGCATGGTCGCTGTTTGGCTCGGATGGGACACCGGTGAGGTTATAAATGCGGAAGAAAGCGATAACTGCCACTATTGCCAGCACGAACAAGGTCTGGCGTGTGACTTTAAGCTGCCAGCTGCCGCCCGCAAAGAAAGCCTTGACCTGCCTCCAGAACGGCAGAACACCTGCCCCTGGTAGCCAAAAAGCCCAGACGAAGCAGATAATGGCAAGTACCCAAAGCGTTACATTCAATGGTGTGAACAGATTATGAGTGAGAGTAAGGAAGGCCGCCAACGTCAGGGGGATCGCCAGGATGATCGGCAACAGCCGAACCTTCATCGTATCAGATGCCAGGCCATCCTCCGGTAGAGGCGGGAGCGTCCATTCTTTGCTGAAATACGCCCAGACCAGCAAGGCTAGACTAAGGGCGTAAAGCATAAGGCCGACGCTCGCCGTCCGATTGGGTACGATGTCCCAGGCATGTTGTGCCAACAGGGCGATAGTCAATGCCAGGAGAGAACGCCAGGGCCAGTGATTGGGTTGCACAGTTTTTTCTTGGGGAGGCACCACACTTGGGACTGACTCACGTGGCAACACAGCAGGTTCCACTTCGACCACCTGAGAGGCATCCGAGGGGCTCTCCTCCGGCATTTCAAGCTCGATGGAAATCTCAATTTTTTCCCGGGGTTCCCAGAACTTCAGTTTGGATTTGAGATAATCAAGAATACTTGGTTCTTCAGGCATAAATGTCTCTTCTTTGTCATTGTTTTCTCGCGACGACCATGATACTCTCACCCCAACGCATTGGCAAGAACACCACTCCGCTAACCGCCTGAAGACCACCGAGGGAACCAAAAAGCAGTTTCTGCAAAGGATTAGGCACTAACGGAACATAGGGCGCATCCCATAAACCATCTGAAAAAACACGTCTTACCTGGAACCCAGCAGCTTTGATCATGTCCAACCATTCAGAAGGCGGCCTGAGTGAGATGTGTGTCGGATCTTGGTAACCGATCCACTTCTTGCCTTTCCAGGGTCTGGAAAGAGAAGCAAGGTTAGGTGTGGACAGAATGAGCATGCCTCCCGGAACCATCACACGCCCCAGTTCAGCAATGGCTTTCTCTGGGTGCAGTAGATGCTCAACAACGTGCTTGATAACGATTACCCCGAAAGAATCACACGAAAAGGGCAGGTCTTCAGCACTGGCAACCTGCAGTGAGGTCCGGGGAGCAACCGACTTTGATTGGACCAGCGCCCAGTGGTTGATATCAACCGCGGCGGTTGGGAACATCCGATCCAATTGTCCAACCAGATGACCAAGCCCGGAACCAATTTCCAGTAGGCGCATCCCACGTTTGCCATACCGCCGTACCAAGATCGCGTAAAACCGGTTCGACCACCAGTACTGGCTGTACCTAGCGAACGAAACATCTTTATAGGAGTTTGTGCTGAAATATTTTTCGTTGAACGCCATATGGAGTAACTACAAATCCCGGGCCGCCCCTCAGACCGGTCCTAAAAAATAATTCCAACATACATAGGCGCGCAGGTTGCAAAGGGATAGACAGAACGCTTTTTCATTTATTTCCCTGGAGAATGTCTTTGAAAAGTTCTTCGTACCCCGCCGCGATCACATCAGGGGAATACTTATGCATTATCTCAGCAAAGTCACCGCGGTATTGCTCCGGTGCGGCCAAGATATCCAGAATGGCACGTGCAATCGCTCCGCCATCCGCCACAGGCACAATTCTGCCCATACCACTTGTCTTTACGGGCACGCGCACACCCGGCAGGTCCGTGGCTACTACGGGGGTTCCGCAACTCATGGCTTCAACCTGCACCAGGCCAAAGGCCTCGGTACTGTTCAGACTTGGTAAAACCAGCACTTCACAAGTCTTGAAAAAAGCCGTCATCTCAACCGCCGATAGGTTGCCCAGAAGGGACCAGTGGTCATGCAAGCCTTCAATGAGCGGCAGGATGCGGGCCGCATATTCCTCCTCCCCAACCACATTCTGGTATGAACCCACAAATAGGAGGCGCGCCTCCGGAAGGCGCTCCAGCACCTGCGGCAATGCCTGTACGAGGTACTCAACGCCTTTCTCGGTTGCCAGACGTGCAACCATACCGATGATGCGCTGACCTTTGTGAATGCCAAACTTCTCGCGGAAAGCCTGAATATCCATATCACTGGCCGGCGCCAATTCCACTGGCGCATCCAGTACATGCAGCTTGTTCATGTAGCGGGTAAGAAAGGCTGAATGCTCAGCGTAATCACGCGTGATACTGACTATACCGTCACTACCCCAGGCAGCAACATTATTAGCGACACGCGAGACCTGGTTGGCGACGGTGTGGATCAAGCCCTTCGGTAGGCGCAAATCGCAATGGTAGGTTAGGACCACTGGCTTGCGCATCAATTTACCGAACCATGCAATGTAAGCTGCATCAAGCTGCGGCATGTGCAGGTTGATCACATCGGCCCGGCGCACTAGCCTCCAAGCCTCAAAAGGCATGGCAGGCATGAGCAGTCCTTTGCTGACACGCATCAGCGGCGGTACACGCACCACCGTCACTCCATCCAGGCAATCAAGGCGCGGCAACTGACGATCGTACTGCGAAGTAAGGATGGTGACCTCATGGCCACGTCGGGCAAAGGCGCGCGCCAACCGTTCAGCATAGATGGTCAGACCGGAAGTATAGGGACGATAATAAGTAAGGCCGGTGAGAATATGCATTGCTAATGGTTATGGTTGTTGACAGTGAAATCACAATACAGGTCAGCAGGGATGCAACCTTCACATTCCATCTGCAGCGTAGCGTGGGCGATCCCATATGTGCGATCGAGTAATTCGCCAATCGCTGCCTGGATCTTGGTTCCCTCGCTGATATGAATATCGTCAGTCAGAATATGGGCAGAGAGTGTCCGTAATTCGCGGGTGACCGACCAGATATGCAGGTCATGCACGCCGCGGACGCCATCAACACGCAGGATACTAGCCACCACTGCTTCCACATCAACATCAGCAGGGGTGGCTTCCATCAGAATATTGACCGACTCACGCAGGATGCCCCAGGCATTCCAGAGGATAAGCAGGCCGATGAAGATGCTGGCCAGCGGGTCGAACCAGTTCAGACCAGTAAAATGGATGACAATCCCTGCCACCACCGCCCCGAGTGTTGACAGGACATCACCCATGAGGTGCAGGAAGGCACTGCGCAGGTTTAGGTCATGTTCACTGCCTCGCCTGACAAACAAGGCAGTAACTAGATTTACAACCACAGCTACCATGCCAACACCGATCAATACATCTGCCTTGACTACGGGCGGAGCGACCAGGCGGCGGTAGGCGTCATAAAAGATGGCGATTGCAATCACTACAAGCGTGGTTGAGTTGACCAGCGCCACCAGGATGCCAGCGCGGTGGTAGCCATATGTTTTCCCTGCATGGGCTGGTTTTGTCGTGGCCCGCAATGCCCACAAGGTAAGTGCCAGGGCCAGAACGTCGGTAACATTGTGCATGGCGTCGGTCAGTAAAACCAGGGATTTTGCATAGAGACCGCCTGCAACCTCAACCAACACAAAAGCAGCCGTCAGGCCGATGGATAATGCCAGGCGGTGGGTAGTGGAACGGCTCAGATCAATAATGTGAATGTGTTCGTGTGACATATGTTAGGTTGACCGATTATAACCCCCCCGATAGACACTCTCTTTGCCCATCAAGGTTCACACGGAACTGCCGCGACAATGAGCAACCGGGAAAAGGTTGATTCAATTATAAATGTTTAATGTTCTTCTTGCTGCCGGTTACGCAACTGCCGGTAAACGCCCATCAGGGTCTCACCCTCACACGAGAGCGCATACGTTCCGAGCACACCATTGATCAAGTAGCCAATCAAGTGTGCAGTCAGAGCAGCCGCCAGCGCAGTGGATTGGTCACCGGAGAGCAATGTCAGTGCACCGCCCAGTGCTGCCTCGTAGGTGCCAATCGCACCAGGTAAAGACGGGACGGCGTTGCCGAAGGCAACCGCCCCCAATCCAAACAGGGACCAGACCAGCCGGGCTTGCGGGAAGAATGCCAATAACAAGAGAAAAAATTCCACAATGGCAATGGCCCAATTGAGCGTCATCCAGAGCAGGAAGCGCAGGAACAGCCAGCCATCGGTCAGGATTGCCAGACCAGAAAAGAGCGAATTCAGCAGGTTCCCGCCCAGGGTCTGCAACCTGGGCCAACGGGAGCTGAGGCGTTGGAATAGATCCAAAGCCCATTCACGGTTACGAGCCAGCAGGTACAGGACGGCCAGCCCGACAATGACCAACGCTCCGATGAGAATGGCAATATGTCCCGCACCCGCTGCACCAACCACGAACGGCACCGCGCTAAGCAGGATGGCAGCTGAAAAGGCCACGTCCAGAACGCGCTCGATGATGATCGTGGAAAGCACATCCATGAAACCCAGCTTCGCCTTCCGTCCGAGCAGGAAGGCACGTCCGACTTCACCCAGGCGGAATGGCAGGAAGGCGTTCAGTAGGTAACCTTCGCACAGGGTCCAGAAAACATCCCGGTAGGAGGCACGACTGCGCAGCAGAGTGCGCCAGACAATGCCACGTATCATCAACCAGATGACGTTTATCACCAGGTAAGCCAGCAGCAGCCAATAGTTTGCCGAGCGGATGGCTTCTACAAAGCGCTGCAGATTCACATAGTGGACAATTACCAGGATCGCGATCAGACTGATGATTACCCCAGGTAACCATCGACGGGCAGACTTCCAGAACTCAGACATTAAAAAATCATTCCTCTTCCAAACTGAGTACCGCCATGAAGGCCTCCTGGGGGATTTCCACGTTGCCGATCATTTTCAGGCGTTTCTTGCCCTTTTTCTGCTTTTCCAGAAGTTTCTTTTTGCGGGTGATGTCACCACCATAGCATTTGGCCAGCACATCCTTGCGGGTGGCCTTGACATTGGCACGGCTGATGATGCGTCCACCCGAGGAAGCTTGAATGGCCACGTCGAACAACTGGCGCGGGATGAGTTCCTTAAGCTTGGTAATGAAACGCTGGCCTTTGTGGTAGGCATCCTTCTCATGGACAATCGCCGCAAGGGCATCCACCGGTTCACCATTGACCAGGATTTCAAGTTTCTGCAATTTATCAGCACGGTACTCGAGGAATTGGTAATCCAATGAAGCGTAGCCGCGCGTGCGGCTTTTAAGTTCATCAAAAAAGTCAATGATGATCTCGGAAAGCGGAATTTCATAATTCAACTGGACACGGTGCGGAGCGGGATATTCCTGGCTTTTGTAGATGCCACGCCGCCTGGTGACCAGTTCCATGATAGGACCGTAGTAATCCGTGGGGGTGATGATCTCAATGTTCATCCAGGGTTCGCGTATCTCGGCCACCGACCCATCCTCAGGCAAATCCGCCGGGGAGGCCACGATCTTTGTCATGCCTGTATTCAGAAGAATTTCGTAGGCCACCGTTGGGGCGGTGAAAACCATCTCCAGGTCGTACTCACGCTCCAGGCGCTCCTGAATGATCTCCATGTGGAACAGCCCCAGGAAACCGGCCCGGAAACCAAAACCCAGTGCCTGCGAAGTCTCCGGCTGGAAGGTCAATGAAGCATCGTTCAATTGCAGCTTGTCCAGTGCCTCACGCAAATTTTGGTAATCATCCGCCTCGGAGGGGTAAATCCCAGCGAAGACCATCGGCTTGGGGATGCGAAAACCTGGCAGCGGTTGCGTGGCAGGCTGGACGGTGCTGGTGATCGTATCGCCGACCCGCGCGTCATGCACTGTCTTCAACCCAGTGGCAATGTAACCCACCTCACCGGCCGTCAGGCCCGGTACCGGTTTCATATTGGGGGCAAAGATGCCCACCTCGATGGGCTTGACATCCACGCCGGTCGCCAGCATCCGGATGGTTTCTTCAGCCGTAACCTTTCCCTCCACCACACGGACGTAGGCAATGACCCCTTTGTAGGAATCGTAGTGCGAATCGAAAATAAGCGCCCGCAGGGGCAGCTCCACCACCCCGGTGGGCGGAGGGACTTTCTGGACGATAGCTTCAAGAACTGCCTCGACGTTTTTTCCATCCTTGGCTGAGACGCGCAGCACCTCCACAGGCAGGACCCCTAGCAAGCTGCCAATATCCTCAGCCACTTCGTCCGGGCGGGCAGTCTCCAGATCGATCTTGTTAATGACGGGAATGATGACGAGATCGGCGTCTAGAGCTGAATACAGGTTGGCCAGGGTCTGGGCCTCAATGCCCTGCGTGGCATCCACCACAAGCACCGCGCCTTCGCAGGCGTTCAGTGCCCGGCTGACTTCATAGCCAAAATCCACATGACCGGGGGTGTCGATCAGATTCAGTTCGTAAGCGTTGCCATCCCCGGCGGTGTAGCTCATGCGCACAGCCGAGGCTTTGATAGTGACACCTTTCTCGCGTTCCAAGTCCATTGAATCGAGGATTTGTTCGGTGGTGTCACGCTCCGGGACGGTTCCAGTGAGATGCAGCAGCCGGTCGGCCAGGGTAGATTTGCCATGGTCAACGTGGGCAATGATGCAGAAATTGCGGATATGGTTCGTCATGAGCGCCGAAAGTATACCCGATTTTTCTATCCACTAAGAACACGAAGCGCCACGAAAAAATTAATAGCAAAGGGCTTTGAACCCTTACCTTATAGGCAAGAATTCAAAGCCCAAATGGATTGTCACCGGATCACATCGCCTTGAATCTTTTTTCGTGTTCTTCGTGAAAATTCGTGGAGAAAGATCTTTACTCTACGTTGAGAAATCCAATGGCACGCCACAGGCCACGCATCATGCCATGACCGAAATCCGGCTTTAGGAACTGATTCGGGCATGTGCCAGGAATGACCGCGATACCGTTCTCGCGGCACATGTGCACCGCTTCCGGCGAGACGCTGGACATGCTGGCTGCCAGGCCAGGCTTGGTGCCCATCATGCAGTGCATCCAGACGTGCTTGACACCCAGGTCCACACATTGCTGGACAATTTGATCGGTAACTTTGGGATTGGTCAGGATGAAGACAGCCTCCGGTTTCTCCGGTAGAGACTTCAAGTCCGGATAACATGGATCGCCATCGAATGTGCTGATGTGCGGGTTGACTCCGAAGACCTGGTAGCCGGTTTCCTTGAACTTCTTATAAGCCATGTTACAGCCAGTTTCACGTTTATCGGATACGCCCACCACGGCGATCTTCTTCTGCGCCAAGAAATCCTGCACGAGTTCATCTATTTTTGCCATTAAGGGTCTCCTGTAGAGGCGAAATTAACGTTTTGATGTGCCGGTTATATCTGGCTTGCACTTTAGCGTATGAAAATTATACACCACGAGTCTATACATGCCGTCAAAAAATGACAGAGAAACACATCTGTTTATTGTTCCAGCTCTCGACACACCATACCATCTAGATCGGTTTTCTCTGCTTTTCCAACATCCAGCCACGTCAAAAACTCAATGTTCCCCTTTGGCCCCAATACAGGACTGCGCAGCAGCCCGCGCACGCCGAATCCCTCTCCCAGAGCAAAAGTGAGTACATCCACCAGTACTTCTTTGTGAATAGCCGGGGCACGGATGACACCCTTATGTTTCGCCGACTCTTTCCGCCCGGCTTCGAATTGGGGCTTGATCAGTGCAATCACGCTCCCTCCACTCTGGCTCCCCTCTCCCGAAATCGGGAGAGGGGCTGGGGGTTCGGCTAACCACCCCTTCACCACCGGCAACAAGATCTTCAACGAGATAAACGAGGCGTCGATTGTCACCAGGCTGATTGGTTCCGGCATGGACTCAACGTAACGCGCATTGGTCTTTTCCAGGACAACCACACGCGGGTCGGAGCGCAATTTCCAGTGCAGGATGCCTTTACCGACATCAATGGCAAAGACTTTCGCTGCCCCGTGCTGGAGCAGGCAGTCCGTGAACCCACCCGTGGAGGCGCCCACGTCCGCACAAACGCGGCCGGATACATCCACCTGGAAGGCCATCAACGCGGCCTCCAACTTGTCGCCGCCGCGCGAGACAAAGCGTGGACCTTTATCCACAGTCACATTCGCCTCATTCGAGACATTCGATGCTGCTCGATCCGCCACCTGTCCATCCACACGTACCTGTCCAACCATCACCAGTGCCTGAGCTTTTGTACGCGATTCGGCCAGGCCGCGTTCAACCAACAGGAGATCCAAGCGTACTTTTTGCATATCATGATTGTACCGCTTTCGTGTAAAATAACACTATGTTCAAAGCATTACTCAAAACCATGCGACCGCGCCAGTGGACGAAGAATGCCTTTGTCTTTGCCTCGCTGGTTTTCGACGGTAAACTTTTCCACCTGACCGACTTCCTGCGCACACTAGCCGGATTTGGCCTGTTCTGCATCATCTCCAGCACGGTCTACATATTTAATGACATTCTTGATCTGGAATCGGACCGGCAACACCCAGTGAAACGGAACCGTCCGATCGCCTCAGGCAAGCTGCCTGTACCAATGGCTGTTACAGCGGGCATCCTGCTGGCATTGGCTGTGCTGGTGGCCGGGTATTTGCTGGCCTGGCAATTTGCCCTCGTTCTGCTGGCCTATTTCTCCCTCATGCTGGTTTACTCCAAGTGGCTCAAGCATATCCCGATTCTGGACGTGATGATTATTGCAGCTGGGTTTGTGCTGCGCGTGCATGCCGGGTCAACGCTCATCGTTGTCGACCGCTTCTCTCCCTGGTTGTATGTCATCATGACTCTCCTGGCGCTGTTCCTCGGCTTCGGTAAAAGACGCGCCGAACTGACCCTCCTGGCTGAAAATGCTGACCCAAACCTCCAGGATGGGAGCTTTCGAAAAGTTCTGGACGGTTATACCATTCCCTTGGTTGACCAGTTCATCACAATTGTCTCAGGCACGACTATCGTGGCCTACGCGCTTTATACCTTTTTTCGCCCTGCTGCGCCGGAGTCTTTAATGCTGACCATCCCATTCGTGGTCTATGCCATTTTCCGCTACCTATATCTTGTGCAAGTCAAGCAAATTGGGGGCGAGCCGGAGGAAATCCTGCTCTCCGATCATCCCTTGCAGATCTCCATACTGCTGTGGGGGTTGGCGGTACTAGCCGTATTCTATTTGTCGTAGACAAATTGTCCATATATCCAGCCCATGACCACCTCCTCTGCTCCCGGCAAGATCATCCTGTTTGGCGAACATGCCGTCGTTTACGGACGCCCGGCGCTTGCCGTTCCGGTGACTCAGGTACAGGCGACCGCGACAGTAGACGAAAACTCACGCGGCGGGATCTGGATTGAAGCTCCCAACATCAATCTTTCCTCCGAACTCTCCCAGCTTGCCCCGGATCATCCACTGGCCGCTGTTATCAACAGCGTTTTCTCTGCCTTGAGTATTGCACGCCCGCCGGCTTGCACGGTCTATATCCAATCCACCATCCCAGTCGCGGCGGGACTTGGGTCCGGTGCGGCGGTATCGGTTGCCATTCTGCGGGCCCTTTCGGCGTTCCTCGGAAAACCCCTGCCAGACGAGCGTGTGAACAAACTAGCGTATGAAGTCGAGAAATTCCATCACGGCACACCCTCCGGGATTGACAATACTGTTGTCACGTACGCTAAGCCGGTCTATTTTATTAAAGGCCAGCACATCAAATCATTCCGTGTCGGTGCACCGTTTACGATCGTCATCGGCGATACTGGCATCTCCGCCCCCACGAAAGAGTCAGTGGAAGCGTTGCGAAAGCTCTGGGAAGCAGATATGTCTCGTTGGGAAAAAGTCTTCGACCAGATCGGGGAAATCGTCTGGGATGCACGCCAGGCCATCGAGCGCGGGGATACCGCTGAATTGGGCATACTTATGGATGCCAACCATGCCCTGTTACAGGAGATGACGGTCTCAAGCGTGGAATTGGATCATTTGACTGAAACTGCACGCAAATCCGGTGCGTTGGGAGCAAAACTATCCGGGGGAGGTCGCGGGGGTAATATGATTGCATTGGTGCGCAGAGAAAACGCCCCGGCACTGGCTGAGGCATTGTTGTCCGGAGGGGCAAAACGGGCCATCATCAGCACAGTCCAATCAAAATAAAGGAGTTCCTCATGAAAACCATCGGTATGATCGGCGGGATGAGTTGGGAATCGTCGATGGGCAGATTTTCTGATCATCTGCACCAATACCATGCACAAAATGGCCGAGGATGTACAGCGGGGCATTGGCATTCCGCTCCTGCATATTGCCGATGCGACCGCAGAGGTCATCAAAGCCCGGGGGTTGCGGCGGGTTGGTCTGCTGGGTACACGCTTCACCATGGAGGAGAATTTCTACCGCGGCCGACTGGCGGAAAAGCATAATCTGGAAGTTATTATCCCTGATATCAGCGATCGGGAAAGCGTGCACCGGGTCATCTATAACGAACTGGTACTAGGTAGGATC
>JBEKVG010000021.1:0-13947 GCA_049514195.1 Anaerolineales bacterium
CACGTGCCAGACGGCTGCGCTCGGTCGTTATCGCAGTCTGTTCGGCCTGCTCGTATAATCGTGCATTCACCACGGCCATGCCAACCTGTAGGCCGATTGCGGCCAGCAGTGATAACTCCTCCGACTTCATGACACGCGCCTCGCGCGATCCCACGCTGACAGAGCCAACCAAGCTGCCTTTTACCAGCAACGGTATGCTGATCCCAAGCCGAACCCCTTCCTTCTCGTTGGCGGCCTGGATTGCTGGGGTGGGATAATTTGCATTGTCCCAGACTACAGGGGCACCCTTTTCGGCGGCAGGTCCTACCATGGTACTCTGCAACGGCAAGGATTGGACGCTTCGAACATACTCATCGGAAAGTCCCCGGTGAGCCAACAGGCGCAGCACCGGCCCTTCGGTTGGATCGCCGGATTGCTCCTCCAGGCGGAAGGCCAGTCCAATATCCAGATGCAAGAGGGCGAGCATCTGATCGAGGGAGCTATTAAGGATTTCGTTCAGGTTGAGAGAGCCGTTCACCACGGTGGCGATGCTGTTGAGAGCGGTGAGTTCGCTGGTACGCTGTTGCACCCGCTTCGCGAGCTCGCGGTTCCTGCCTTGAATGTCCTTGACCCGCAACCGGTAGCCGCCGAAGGCACCCGCTCCCGCCACCAGGCAGGCAATTCCAATGAACCACCACGTCTGCCAGAAAGGCGGTGTGATGTGGATGCGAATTTCTATTCCCTCTGAATTCCAAATGCCATCGTTGTTCGTGGCTTTCACCCGGAAGGTATAGTTTCCGCCGCGCAGGTTTGTGTAACTGGCATAGCGGCGCGTCCCGGCGTAAACCCAGCCTTGATCCACCCCCTCCAGCATGTAGGCGTACTGGTTTTTCCCTGGTGCGTTGTAATCCAGGGCGGCAAACTCAAAGGAAATAAAGGAGTCGCGATAGGAGAGTTGAACGGTTTCATTTGAAGCTAGATCCGTCTGAACAGTCTGGTTAAACTTCTGGAATGCGGTGATCACCAGGGGAGGCGGAATAGGATTATCCACCACTTGGGCCGGATAGAACGCATTCAGGCCCTGTGTTCCTCCATAAAACATTTCGCCGTCCTTGCTTTGGAAAAATGAACCTGGGTTGAATTGATCTCCCTGTAATCCGTCGCTGATGTCATAATTTCGAAATATCTTTGTGCCCGGGTCGAACTTTGACAGGCCCTTGTTGGTGCTCAACCATAGGTCTCCGCCTGGGTCTGCCAGGATGCCATAGACTGTATCATCCGGTAAACCATTCTTCTCGTTGTAATGAGTAAAGGACCGGGTCGTGCGATCGAAGCGGTTCAATCCACCCCCGAAAGTCCCGACCCACACCGTGCCATTTGGATCCTCGAAGATGCAACTTACCTCATCGCTGCTGAGGCTGGAAGGATTCCTGGGGTCGCTACGGTATACCGTAAAGCGATTCGTCTGGCCATCCCAAAGATCGAGCCCTCCGAATGTGCCGATCCATAGGACCCCCGTGTGATCCTCGATGATTGCTCTTACCTGATCATCGCTCAGGCTTTCCGGATCAGATGCATCGTGCTGATAATGAGTAAAGGTCCCTGTCGCCTGGTCTAATCGGTTAAGGCCTCCGTGCTGGGTGCCGATCCACAACTTGCCAAGACGATCTTCAAATATTGAGAAGACGTCGTCATTACTCAGGCTGTTTGGATCTGCACTGTTATGTCGATAGCTGGTAAAGGTCCCTGTCCCAGGATCGAACCGGTCGAGGCCACCGCGTTCCATTCCAACCCACGATTTGCCGTTGTGGTCCTCCAATATCGCACGGATTTCATTACTGCTCAAACTGGTCGGATCCCCCGGTTTGTTCTGATAGACCGTGACTGCCCCCGTGTTAGGATCCAGGCGGTCAAGTCCTGCGGAGAAGGTCCCGACCCATAGGCTACCGAGATGGTCTTCGTAAATCGACCAGACATTGTTATCACTCAGGCTGTTCGGAAGGTTTGGATTGTGCTGATAAAATGCAAATTTCTGGGTTGCGCGAGCGTATTTATTTAACCCACCAGAGGTTCCTATCCACAGCACATCGGAGCGGTCTTCATAAATTGACCTGATTGAATCGCTGGCCAGGCTGTTTGGATCATTCGGATCGTGTACATAATTGATAAAACGATTTTGCGTTTTGTCGAAAAGATCAAGACCTTTTCTAGTTCCAAACCAAAGTTCCCCTTTGGAGTCTTCCAAAATACAAGTCACCGAATCATCACTGAGGCTTTCCGGGATATTTGTGTCGTGATTATATTCGGTCAACTGGTTCTTGCTGCGATTCCATTCGAATAATCCTCTAACGGTTCCGATCCACAATGCTCCCTGCTCATCCTCGGCGATGGTGAACACACCAACATTCCCAACGAATGGCGAACCTACGACAGGTTGCCCGAATGAAAGAGCAAATTTTGCAGTTATGGAGTCGAAATAATCTAAACCAGCATCGGTTCCAATCCATAACTCTCCGGTTTTATCCTCATAAATTGCATTGATTGAATTACCGGATAGTGATTGAAGATCCTCTGGAGAGTGCTTATATATTTTTGACTGGTTAGTGGTCAAGTTCAGCGCTGCGAGCCCTCCCCCGTCCGTCCCGACCCAAAGTGTTCCTGAGCGATCCTGGAAAATGACCGAGATTGATTGCCCTTTGAGAGCGGCCGATCCTGCCAGATCCTGCGAGTAGTGTAAAAATGAGTCCGTTTTAGAATCGAACCGGTCCAATCCCGTACTTGTTCCGATCCAGAGTTTTCCCTGGCGGTCTAGGTAGATGGTTTGAACTAGATTATCCGAAAGCGTTTTGGAATTATCGGGGTCATGTTTGTACACGGTAAATTGATAGCCGTCATACTTGTCAAGCCCCCCCTCTGTGGCGAACCACATGAACCCCTGCTGGTCTTGTAAAATTGCATGCACCGTGCTTTGAGACAGCCCCTGCTCAGTGGAGATGGTTTCAAAACGAATGGTCTCGGATTGAGCAGAAACAGGTTTGGTGAACGCTGGGCTGAATATAATCGAAGGAACCACCAAGGCGATAAGCACCCGAAGGATAATCTGCCTTGCGCTATGAGATATCACAGTCTTCCTACCTCATCCCTTAATCTATACTATGGATTCCTGCTAGATAGTTGCCATGATTACTATCAAATTTCTATAACAGGCCAGTCGAAACATCAGACTTTTTCCGGTTGAAGGGATAAATAATTTGGTTGCCAAGAGGGGGTTGACATCGACCTTACCGAAGAAAAGTGGTTTTCCTTAAATACTTCCTTTAGATAAATAGATTGTAGCTCGATTTCCTCCGAATGCAATAGTTCTGTAAAATCGTTCAAAAACAATATTCATGATATAACCCGAAAGAATATAAACAAAAAAATCCCTTCGCCAACTGATCTGGGAATTTTTTAATAAGATCAGTGGGCCCGACAGGACTCGAACCTGCATCCGAGCGATTATGAGTCACCTTTCCTGTTTCGTGCGCAATTCATGTGCAATTGTGGTAGACGAAATGGAAAATATGGGATTCATAGACAAGATTTTGACCTAATCGTCGGCTAGATGGACAAGATACTATGTTGTAGACTCAGTAGACACATTCTTTCTTGTCTCTTAATCAGCGGGTTCGGGGTTCGAGACCCCGGTCGGTCACCTGAATATGCGGTTCCCCGCCATTAGCCTCAGATATGAATTTCAAAAGAGTCTTCCGGCATGGAAGGCTCTTTTCCTTTTTTTCAATGTTAATCCTTCATTTGTGGTAATATCCGTACACAGTGCTAGGCCGATCGGTAAACTTGACCGCATTCTATTGACATCCAAAAGGTATCCGCCATTTGTTTTTAGATACTTGAAAGTTTAATGTCTGAAAAACAGTCCTGACTGCTGGCCGGGGAAGGTAAGGAGTCATAGGCTATTCATGATTGTGAATGACCCAAACTATATTGAGATATCGGAATCGCGGAGCCTCGTATACTTATGAAGGAGACATTTATGTCAAAAAGAACAGTAGAAATAAATTCATCTTATAGGATTCTGTAGCCTTATGAAAAAAGCCTTTATTACCGGTATCACCGGTCAAGATGGATCTTACCTGGCGGAACTCCTGCTTTCCAAACAGTATGAAGTGCACGGGTTGATCCGGCGTGCCAGCACATTCAATACCTCCCGCATTGAGCATATTTACCAGGATCCGCACAATAAAAATGGCGCCCATCTGCACCTGCATTACGGCGATATAACCGACTCGGGCACACTGGTCGATTTGATCTATGCACTGCGCCCGGATGAGGTTTATCACTTGGCGGCGCAATCGCACGTGCGGGTCAGCTTCGACCTGCCCGAATATACCGGGGATGTGACCGCCCTGGGAGCCGTGCGAATCCTGGAAGCCATTCATAAAAGTGGGGTTCCGACACACTTTTATCAGGCTTCCTCGAGCGAGATGTTCGGGGCAGCCAAACCGCCCCAAAATGAAGACACCCCCTTCAAACCGCAAAGCCCTTATGCTGTGGCCAAGGCGTATGCCTGTTGGATGACCCGCAACTACCGGCGTGGCTACAAGATGTTTGCCACAAACGGGATCCTTTTCAACCATGAATCGCCCCGGCGCGGCGAGACGTTCGTGACTCGCAAGATTACGCGCGCGCTGGCAGCCATTATAACTGGCAAGCAGAAGGAGCTGTTTCTGGGCAACCTGGATGCCCGGCGAGACTGGGGCTACGCTCCCGATTATGTGGCTGCCATGTGGAAGATGTTGCAGTATGATGAACCGGATGATTTTGTGATCGGCAGCGGCGAAGCGCACTCGGTGAGGGAGTTTCTTGACGAGGCCTTCGGGTATATGAATATGGACTGGCATGACTATGTGAAGATCGATCCACGCTACTTCCGGCCAACTGAGGTGGACTTCCTGCAGGCGGATCCGAGCAAGGCCCAGCGGGTGATTGGTTGGGAGCCACGCGTGTTTTTCAAGGATCTGGTACGCATCATGGTGGATGCCGACCTGGAATTGATTGGGCTTAAATCACCCGGCGAAGGCGCCAAGATCATCGAGAAGCACCATGGCGAATGGCATCGCTGGGATAGCCAGGTGATAAGCATGGGGTGATGGCCAGGGCAAGAGCAGTGGCCTGACATATTAAAGTGGTCCAGTCGACGTGCCACAATTGGGCTGAAAAGTTGTTATGACCGAATTTCCTAGGCCACTGCGAACCTTGATCGCTTGCCTGCTCTTCCTGATGGGTAGCGCCTGCGTGCTGGTGACCGCTGCACCTACGTCAACCGCGATGGTCTGGACAGTGGTCGTAACAAGTGAAGTAACCCATGTAGTGATGTCAGAAGTGACGCAAGAGGTGGAAATACCTGTCACCAACACACCGGTGCCCACATCCACGCCTACACCTACTCCTTACCTGTCTCCTACTGCCATCCGAGTCCCTTCGGTTACACCCATGTTTATCCCACCGCAAGTCACCATTCTGGTTGATTCGGGCTGCTACTATGGTCCGAGTTCTGCCTACCTTCTGAAGTATGGATTGTTCGCCACCAATTGGATGAGCGTGGTTGGGCGAAACCCCGATGGCACCTGGCTAAACGTCAAATCTCTCCATGATCCTCTCTGGAATGCTTGCTGGATCAGAACCGATCAGGTCAGGTTCGATACCGGGAATATCAAGAATGTCCCGGTTGTATGGATGATTTACCCCTATTCCGTTTTATACGATTCACCGTCTTGGGTAGTCGCCAAGCGGGTGGGAAATGAGGTAACTATCTCCTGGCAACCGGTCTATATGACGGAGGATGATTACCGCGGTTACCTCATTGAGGCCTGGGTTTGTCAGGGTGGCAAGCAGGTTTTTCTCCCGATCAGTTACGTGACATCATTTAGCCAGAACAATACCATGATGTCGGTCCAGGTAACAGATGAATCGGGCTGCGATGTATCCTCCAATGCCCGTATTTATGCAGTAGAAAAGCATGGTTACACTGCCTACCGGGTGATTCCCTGGCCAGGTTTTTAGTAGGCGAAAACCAGCAATGATGCATTCTTTACCCTTCCGGAAATTCCGCCAACTCTGTACCGTTGCTCTATTGCCTGTTTTAATCATGAGTGCCTGTGCGTTCTCGCTGCAAAGGTTGACCGGGACGACTGTTATCCCGCCACCACAGATGACTCAGGAGATTACCCGCATGGTAACCCAGGATGTGACCCAGGAAGTGACCCAGCTCGTCATGGTCCCGGTGACGGTTACACCTACGGAAACGCCGGTATATACAAGTACTCCATCCTACATACCTACCATAACCGCGACACCCACGATCACGCCCTCCCCTGAACCACCTGTGATCACGATCCTGGAATACTCTGACTGCTTATATGGCCCGGCTACGTATTTTCTCTATAAAACCAGCCTGCCGGTCGGCCATTATATGGAGGTGGTTGGGCGCAATCTGGATGGCACCTGGATCGACGTGGAGGAAGTTCACGGCTGGGATCCCTGCTGGATTCCGACCGCCCAAGCTGGCTTCAATACGGGTAGTGTTGAAGCCCTTCCGGCCGTCTACCCCACCTTGCCTATTTCTTACTGGTACAAGCCGCCTAATCCGATCGCACGGCGGAATGGAAGCGAAGTGACAATTTCCTGGAAAGCGATCGGGATGGCGGAGTATGATTACCGCGGTTATCTTATCATCGCCTGGGTTTGCCAGAGCGGCGTTCACGTTTTTCTACCTGTTAGTATTGTCCCTCCGTATGCCGAAAACACCGGCACCCTGTCCGTCAAGGTTACAGATGAACCCGGGTGCAGTGAGGTTTCCAGCGCATACATCTACACCGCTGAGAAACGTGGCTATTCTGGAGAGAGGATTTTCTGGCCGGCTTACTGAACGCCGGCAGTGCCTGAAAAATTGCCGTCCTATACTAATACTAAGCAACAAGGAGCCTCCATGTTTGGCTACGCTGAATTTGTTCAGAAATACCCGGCCTATGACAAGACACACGATCTCGATGAACTGCGCGAGCGAGATTATTCCCGTCTCGACCAGCTAGGCCAGATTTACCTGGATTACACTGGCGGCGGGTTGTATGCAGAATCGCAGTTGCGTGCCCACCAGCATGTATTAGCCGAAAATATCTTCGGCAACCCGCACTCCTCCAACCCGACTTCGCAGGCTGCCACACGCCTGATTGAAAGCACACGCCAAACCATCCTGCAGTTCTTCAATGCAGACCCTGCCGAGTACACCGTCATTTTCACTTTGAATGCCAGCGGGGCGCTGAAACTGGTTGGAGAATCCTATCCTTTCGGACCAGGTTCCCACTACCTTCTCACTTTCGATAACCATAACTCTGTCAATGGGATTCGGGAATTTGCGCATGCCAAGGGTGCAGAAGTAACCTACATCCCGTTGGTGTTGCCGGATATGCGCGTGGATACAGAATCCCTCGAAGCCGCTCTAGACCTGAGATTTGCCTCAAATGTAAACAAGGGAGAGACATCCAAGAACAACTTGTTCGCCTACCCGGCCCAATCCAATTTTTCTTCTGTCGTTCATCCGCTGGAGTGGATCGAACGTGCTCATGCCAGAGGCTGGGATGTATTACTGGATGCTGCCGCTTTCGCTCCCACCAGCCGGCTGGATCTTTCCAAATACAAGGCGGATTTCGTCTCGCTCTCGTTCTATAAGATCTTCGGTTACCCGACCGGCATCGGGGCTTTGTTAGCACGTCGTGAAACCCTGAAGAAGTTACGCCGTCCCTGGTTTGCCGGAGGAACGATCACTGTTGCCTCGGTCCAAGGCGATAAATATTACCTGGCCGAAGCCCCGGCTTCCTTTGAGGATGGCACTGTGGATTATCTCAATATCCCGGCGGTGGCGATCGGATTGAAACATATCCAATCCATCGGCTACGAGAACATCCACGAGCGGGTGCGCTGTCTGACCGGCTGGCTGCTGGATAACCTATTGGCGATGAAGCACGCCAGCGGTGTCCCTTTGGTGCGAGTCTACGGGCCGGTAAATACGATCATGCGCGGTGGGGCGGTGACAGCTAACTTCTTCAATAAGGACGGCGAGCCAATTGACCATCGTTTCATTGAGGCAAAAGCGAACCAATCCAACATTTCCCTACGGACCGGTTGTTTCTGTAACCCCGGGGCAGGCGAGATAGCCCTGGGTATCTCCAGGATGGAACTGGCTGCCTGCTTCACAAACCCCGGCCATAGCCAGCGTCTGAGCCTGGACGATTTCCGCCTGTGCATTGATGGCAAATCTTCCGGAGCGGTGCGTGCATCGGTTGGATTGGTCAGCAATTTCGAGGATGTGCAGGGATTCCTGAAGTTTGCAGAGGGTCTATTGAATTAGGTTTATTTGTAATTCATAGTGGAGTGCAAATCATGCCTCTCCCCAGCCGCGCCCAGCTCAAACCTGGCCTAAGGGTTTGGATTATCCTGAAGCAGGATCAAACTACCGGCAAGCTAACCGAAGGCATCATCAAAGATATCCTTACCAGCTCGCCCACGCACCCGCATGGGATCAAAGTTCGCTTGGAGAGCGGGGCGATTGGTCGGGTAAAAGAGATCGTAATATGAAAATCCGCTCCATTACGTATTTCTGCAACCCTGGTTGGCCGGTGGATGAGTCGGAGATCGAGCAGGCAGGGAAGATTCTTGCTGAAGCAAAAGTCGCCTATGAGGCTGCCGGCTACGAGGTTCAATCAACCCGGCTGGCAACGGTACCGTTCCTGCAAATTCTCGGAGCGGATAAAATCAGCGAAACACCCAGGCTGGCTGAACAAGTCGCGGCAGCGATTCAATTTGTCGGAATTGCCTATGCTGCACTCGGACCGGCCCAACCGGAAGTTCCGGATAGTTTCGCTGTCATCCCCGAGGCCATTGCGGCCACGCAGAACATTTTTTTCTCCGGCACAATGGCAGATGCCAGCTTTGGCATTTCCCTTCCGGCTGTGCAAGCCTGTGCGGGAGTCATCGCCCGTTGCGGTACGATTGCCCCCGACGGATTCGCCAACCTGCGCTTTGCGGCGCTGGCAAATGTCAGGCCGGGCTCACCATTTTTCCCGGCTGCGTACCACGGCCAAGACAAGCCAATGTTTGCCATCGCAACGGAAGCGGCAGACCTGGCCGTGGAGGTTTTTACCCATGTCCGGACGGTAACTGATGGACAATGGATGCTATCTTCTGCGATCGAAAAGCATGCCAGGGAACTGGCACTGGTCGGCGACATGCTCAGTCGCCGTTTTTCGATTACATTTGGCGGGATTGACTTCTCCCTGGCACCTTTCCCGTCTGAAACCGCTTCCATCGGTGCAGCCCTGGAACGGATGGGTGCGCCAAAAGCCGGTCTGCATGGTTCGCTGGCTGCTGCGGCAATCCTGACGGAAATTGTCGAGCGCGTCCAGTTCCCAAGAGTCGGGTTCAGCGGGTTGATGCTGCCTGTCCTGGAAGATTCGGTTTTGGCCCGGCGAGCAGCCGAGGGGACATTGACAGTGAAAGATTTGCTACTTTATTCCGCTGTGTGCGGTACCGGACTGGATACGGTCCCATTGCCGGGTGATACCACCGTAGACCAAATTGCCGCGTTACTGCTTGATCTCTCTGCCCTGGCGCTGCGCTTGAATAAATCCCTCACAGCGCGGCTGATGCCAATCCCCGGTAAAAAGGCCGGTGACCCCACCAATTTTAATTTTGATTATTTTGCCAACAGCCGGGTCATGGCGTTGGAAGCGCAGGCGCTGAGATCGCCCCTCTCGGAAACGAGGCAGTTTCCCCTGGCTGCCCGGCACAGATAGATAATTGCCTGCGCTTGGCAGTATAATCAGCTTATATGACAATCTTCACCAATAAGCATATCCTGCTCGGGATAACCGGTTCCATCGCTGCCTACAAGGCTGTCGAATTGGCCTCGAAATTGACCCGGGCTGGGGCCCAGGTGGATGGCATCCTGACACCCGCGGCGGAGAAATTCATCACGCCGCTAACTTTCCAATCCGTAACCGGTCGTAAGGCTTTCACCGATGCCGATCTATGGGGTGGGCAGGCGCATATCCTGCACGTCGGGCTTGGGCAAAGCGCCGACTTGCTGGTGATTGCCCCCTGCACGGCCAACACGCTGGGTAAACTGGCCCACGGCATTGCCGATAATTTGCTAACCATCACTGTACTTGCCACCCACTGTCCGCTGATCGTTGCCCCGGCCATGGATGTCGATATTTACAACAATCCTGCCACGCAGGATAATGTCCGAATTCTAACGGAGCGCGGTGTTTATTTCGCCGGACCCAATGAAGGCCGTATGGCCTCCGGGCTGGTGGGCAAGGGCCGCCTGGTTGAACCAGCCGAATTACTCGGTCACATTCGTTTTGTGATGGGTAGGGATGGTGTCTTGGCCAGAAGGAAAATTATTGTAACCGCGGGCGGAACACAGGAACCGCTCGATCCGGTGCGTGTGCTGGCTAACAAATCCTCCGGCAAACAAGGCTACGCCGTGGCGCAGGCTGCCCTCGATGTGGGTGCGACCGTCATTCTAGTCAGTGCATCGACAACTCTACCGGTGCCAGTGGGGGCACGTCTTATCCCTGTCACTACTGCAGAGCAGATGTTGGAGGCCGTCCTGGCGGAATCCAGCGGGGCAGATGCCCTTGTCATGGCCGCGGCCGTGGCCGATTTCCGACCGAAGCAGGTTGCAGAAAACAAGTTCAAGAAACGGGATGGAATACCCCAGATCGAGTTGGAGGTCACACCGGATGTCCTTACGGCGGTGTCGGGGCTGGGGTCCCGTAGGCCGCGGGTGGTGATTGGATTCGCGGCCGAAAGCCGCGACTTGCTACAAAACGCTGAAGCCAAGCTAAAGTCCAAGAATCTGGATATGATTGTTGCTAACGATATTTCTGCCCCGGATTCCGGCTTTGGGGTGGATACTAACCGTGTCACGCTCCTATTCTCGGACGCAAGAGAACAATCCTTGTCGTTGATGAGCAAGGAGGAAGTGGCAGAGACCATTATCGCCCGTTTGGCGATGCTCCTGGAGTCCAAATGACAAACGTGCTGGTAATTTCCGACGTACATGCCAACATTACCGCTCTGGAGGCCGTCTTGGCTGACGCCGGGAAAATGAACGAGGTTTGGTGCCTAGGTGACATTGCTGGTTACGGCCCGGATCCTAATGAGTGCATTGAGCGTATCCGGGCCTTGCCGGAACTGACTTGCACCATGATGGGTAACCACGATTATGCTGCCATCGGCAATTTGGCACTGGAGACATTCAACAGCGACGCTAAAAAGGCTTTGCTCTGGCAACGCCAAATGTTGACGGATGCAAGCAAGGGATTTCTGCGCAGGTCATTGCAACAGCCGAAGGTGTGTGGAGGTGTCACGCTAGTACACGGAAGCCCGCGTGATCCGATCTGGGAATATGTCATGAACACGCTGATGGCACGGATAAACCTGGATTCCTTTGAAACACCCTGGTGTTTTGTGGGCCATACGCATTTTCAGGCGATTTTCCAATACCATGCTGCAACTGATGAAATGTCCATTGAAGTGCCTAGTCCGGCGGAACGTTATGAGCTTAAGGAACGTGCCATCCTGAACCCCGGCTCGGTTGGCCAGCCGCGTGACCGGGATTCACGCGCAGCCTACGCTATTTTCCGACCTGATGTCAGAATCTGGGAGCCACACCGGGTGGAGTATGACATCAAATCAGTGCAGAAGCGCATTCTGGATGCCGGTCTCCCTCCACGGCATGCTGAACGGCTGGCTGAAGGCTGGTGAGGCGATAACAGCGAAAAAGTTTTGCGCCAGGGTTCAAAATCGGGAGGAACTAATATTGGGGGCAGAGCGTCTAGGAAGAAAATCAGTCCTTTTGCCTCTGTTCAAGGAGAAGAAGCCATGAAGAAAAGAATCATTTTCATTTTTATTGCCCTGATGCTGGCGCTGACGGCCTGTGGTGCGAAGTCCGCCGCCACACCGGTATATGCCCTCCCTGTTCCCACATCAGTGCAGAACCTGCGCTCATATAATGCAGGAGCCGGCGCGACGAATGAGCAATCGGTCGCTGCATCAGCGCCGAACGCGGCCTTGGATAGTTCCAACACAACCAAGTCGGTTGCCAGCGAGGTCGCAATACAGGACCGGCTGATCACTATGAACGTGGATTTAAGTATTGTTGTCGCCGACCCGCAGAAAAAGATGGACGCCATCAATCAGATGGCCAAAAACATGGGCGGCTACCTTGTCTCAATGAATATGTCTCAGGTTTATACCCCGAGCGGTGAGGCTGCTCCACAGGGAAGCATCTCCATCCGCATCCCGGCAACGAAACTGGATAATGCCCTAAGCCAAATCAAAGAAGGTGTGGTCGATGTCAAGAGTGAAAACCGCTCCGGTCAGGATGTAACCTCCCAATACGTCGATCTGCAAAGCCAGTTAACCAACCTGCAGAAAGCAGAAACGGATCTCCAGGAAATCATGGATGAGTCTAAAAACTATACCGGGAACAATAGCACGACGAAGACTCAGTATGTCCTGTATGTTTACAACCAAATTGTCAATATCCATGGACAGATTGAGCAAATCCAAGGCCAGATGAAGTATCTTGAAGAGACTACATCAACATCAGCCATCAATGTGACCCTGATTGCCGAGAAAACCATCAAGCCGATTGAAATTGGTGGTTGGAAACCTCGCGGTGTGGCACGCGACGCCGTCCAGGCGCTGGTCAAATTCCTGCAAGGGTTTGTAAACTTTATCATCTATTTTGTGCTACTCGTGCTTCCAGTCCTGATCCTCGTCCTTGGCCCAATTGCTTTGATTGTCTGGGGTATCGTCGCCTTGGTCAAGCGGCGCAAGGCCAGGAAAGTTGCCCAGGTGAAATAAACACATTATTTTTGATAAAACACAACCGGGTGCAGACGAGGAGTCTGCGCCCGGCCTTTTAAAGTTCCAGGTTCAAGCCGGATGTTATAATCCCATAATATGGAAAAACTTGTCCATGCCGCGCAGCAGCTCTTTGGCGTCCACCTGACGGAGCGGCAGGTGGCGGCTCTGATAACGTTCGAGAATGAACTCCTGGTCTGGAATGAGAAATTCAACCTGACTGCGATCCGTGATGCAGAAGGAATCCGGACCAAGCATTTTTTGGATTCTTTTTCATGCACCCTAGCATGGAAAGACAAACCTCCACGACATCTGATTGATGTTGGCACCGGTGCAGGCTTTCCGGGTATCCCACTGAAAATCCTCTATCCATCCATGGCATTGACGCTGGTCGAGTCGGTTGGCAAGAAGGCAGCCTTCTGCCGCCATGCTATCGCGATCCTGAAAATGGATGCCGTCGAGGTGCTTACTATCCGTGTCGAGGAGGTGGGACAAATGCCTGCGCAGCGCGAGTCCTACGATTGGGCAGTGGCACGTGCTGTGGCAAATTTGCCAGTCCTGGCGGAATACCTCCTGCCGCTGGTGCAAGTCGGTGGGAGGATGCTGGCTCAGAAAGGCCACAGCGGACCAGTGGAAGCGCACAATGCTGAAAAGGCGTTCCGGTTGCTTGGCGGGCAGATGCGGCAACTCCTCCCTGTGACACTGCCGGGAGTGGCTGAAGAACGTTATTTGGTGGTGGTGGACAAGGTCGCCGCAACGCCTCCGCAATACCCTCGCAAGCCAGGTTTCCCTGCAAAACAGCCATTGTAAAGAGAATGCGATATTCCTACTCTTGAATCGCCTCGACCCGGTAATTTTTTCCCCCAGCCTCCCTTTTCATTAACCCATATCCCACCAATTCCCGTCGCAGGGTAGCCGTATCTTCGTGAAAGCGGGCCAGAGACTGGTTGACTTGTTTCTCACTATAACTCACGCCCGGCTCAAAGTTTTTCGCCAAATAGCGCAGTATAACCTCCAGCTTCCTGCGCTGGC
>JBEKVG010000022.1:0-13932 GCA_049514195.1 Anaerolineales bacterium
ACCGCCGGGAGTGTTTTTAGCGAGGAAATGATCAGACAGTGGATCGATTTCAAGCGCAACCAGGAATATTATGCTGTCCGTAACCGGCCCCATCCTTATGAGATGAGCCTGTATTTTGATGTCTGAACAGGAAGACAGGGGAATCGTCGGTTAAAAAGCCATCTTCCAATTCCATAATATTCAGTCCGGGCAGGCCCGAATCTTTGGTATGATTGACTCTTTGGAGAAGAGAATATGCCGAAATTTCGCACAAAGACCCCCAACCATTTCGACCTGCCCCGTCGCATTAATCGGCTGGGTGAGCTGGCCTACAACCTGTGGTGGACGTGGAACCCATCCGCCCAGCGCTTGTTCTACCGTATTGATTACGAACTCTGGGAGCGTCTCAACCATAATCCCATACTTTTCCTACGTTCGCTCGGACGCTCCGAGGTCAACGCAGCTGCGCAGAATCCTATCTACCTGGAAATCTACGACCGCGTTTTCGCCAGTTTCGATGCTTACATGAATGCCAAGGAAACCTGGTATAGCCGGACATACCAGGACAATGCCAACCAGCAATCCGCTTACTTCTCAATGGAATTCGGCGTGCACGAGACCCTGCCCATCTATTCCGGTGGCATGGGCATATTGGCAGGCGATTACCTGAAGGAATCCTCCGACCTTGGCCTGCCGTTGGTGGGAGTGGGCCTGATGTATGCCGAAGGTTACTTAACCCAACGCATCTCCGAAGATGGCTGGCAGGAGTCGATTAACAACCTGCTTAATTTCGAGGAGTTGCCGGTTCTGCAAGTGCTGGACAGTACCGGGAAACCCCTGGCAATTTCGGTCAGCTTCCCCGACCGCACGGTCATTGCCAATATCTGGGAATTGCGCGTGGGCCGCGTGCCACTCTACCTGCTCGATACCGACCTGGACGAGAATACCCCCGCCGACCGCGATCTGACCCTGCGCCTGTATTGGAGCGACCTGGATTTGCGTATCGCCCAGGAAATCATGCTTGGCGTGGGCGGGGTGCGAGCGCTGCGGGCATTGGGCTATGATCCGAAAGTCTGGCATATGAACGAAGGCCACGCCGCCTTTCTGACCCTGGAACGGGCGCGCGAGCTTGTTGCCAAGGGCTTGACCTTTGAGAAAGCCATCGCCAAAACCCGTCGCGGCAATATTTTCACCACGCATACGCCTGTCCCGGCCGGGAACGATGAGTTCCCGCTCTGGCTGGTGGACAAGAACCTCTCCACCTACTGGCCCGAACTTGGCCTGAACCGCGACCAGTTTGTGGAACTGGCCCGCAGCCAGCAGCCCTGGGGGGATACCTTCAGCATGCCTATTTTGGCCTTGCGGTTGTCGGATGGCCGGAATGCCGTTTCTGAGCTGCACGGGCGCGTTGCCCGTCGCATGTGGAAATTTCTGTGGCCTGAAGTCCAGAACGAAAATGACGTCCCGATCAACTACGTGACCAACGGCGTTCATACTGCCACCTGGCTGGCCCGCCGGATGCGCGTCCTGTTCAACAAGTACCTGGGGGCAGACTGGCTCGACCGGCTCGATGACCCCGAAACCTGGATAAAGGTGGATGCGATCCCCGATAACGAATTGTGGGATGTCCGGCTGCACCTCAAACGAAAACTGGTATTCTATGCTCTCGAACGCACCCGCCAGCGTTGGATGAAAGGCGGCTATCACCCGGTGCAGGCCATCGCCTCCGGCATCATGCTTGACCCTTACATGCTGACCATTGGTTTTGCCCGCCGCTTTGCCACGTACAAGCGCGCCGACCTCGTCTTCCATGACCTGGAACGTCTGCTGAAACTGATCAACTGCCCTAACCGTCCGCTGCAGATCATTTTTGCCGGCAAAGCCCATCCTGCCGACGATCCCGGCAAACATATCATCCAGGATGTGTATCGGATTGTTAAAAAGGCCGAGAATGGCGGACGGCTGGTCTTCCTGGAGGATTACGACATGAACCTGGCCCGTTACCTGGTCCAGGGCGTGGATGTGTGGATGAATACCCCGCGCCGCCCGAACGAAGCCTCCGGCACATCGGGCATGAAGGCTGCCATGAACGGCGTGATTAACTTCTCGGTATTGGACGGCTGGTGGCGTGAAGCCTATAACGGTTCCAACGGCTGGGCCATCGGGGAAGACCCCGGCCTGGATGTCGAGGTTACGGATGAGGCGGATGCTCTGAGCCTGTATGACGTTTTGGAGAACCAGATCATCCCGCTCTACTACACCGAGCGCAACGCAGAGAACGTCCCACTCGAGTGGGTGGCGATGATGAAGAAATCCATCCAGACCATTACCCCGCAGTTCAGCACCCGCCGGATGCTCAAAGAGTACATTGAACGGATGTATCTGCCTGCCAGAGAATGAGGCACAGATTCCAGAGCACCTGCCATCACCGCAAAACGGCGCCTCAGGTGCGGTATAATCACGCCCGTGACTTGCCAGAAGTGCCCCAAAGGCTTTTCGGCGCACGAAGACGTTTTTACGTAGTATCTGCGTAACTATAAAATTCTTAGGAGAATTATGAGCAAGAAGAGTAAGCGTCAGGTTTCCCGCCTGGTTTCCCGTCAGGTCCCCCATCCTGTTGTCACGGTAACGCCGAAGATAACTGAATTCAATCCGGATTACACCAACACTAAGCGCGAACTTCGCCGGATCGGCATCCTGGCCGGCACTTTTGTTGCAGTCCTGATTGTGCTGGCAATATTCCAGAACCAACTGTTAGCCCTCTTTGTAAAATAACTTCCGGGGGAAGTACTGCAATTGATCTGAGGCCCCAATCCTTACAGGCGCTATGAGCAGAGGCACCTTCGAGGTCATCCTGCTGGTCGGCCGTCCCGCCTCGGGCAAGAGTGAGATCATCGATTTCCTCAACCATACCAGCCCAGATGACCGTCTAATGCGATTCCATGTCGGTGAACTGGACGTGTTGGATGACTTCCCCATGCTATGGACTTGGTTCGAGGAGGATGACATTCTCAGTCGCAAGCTCGGCCTACCGCGCCTGCATACTGATACTGAAGGTTACTTCGATCCGCCCGGATTGTGGAATCTGCTGATCGAACGCCTCAGCCTCGAGTATCACAAACGTCTGCGCGACCCGGCTTACCACAACCATACCACGGCTCTGATTGAATTCTCGCGCGGCAGCGAACACGGCGGTTACCGGGAGGCTTTCCAACACCTTTCGGAAGAAATCCTGCACCGAGCTGCGATAGTCTACGTCAGGGTCTCGTTCGCCGAGTCGCTGCGCAAGAACCGTCGCCGCTTCAACCCCGATCGTCCCGACAGTATCCTCGAGCATGGTCTATCGGACGAGAAATTGGAACGACTTTACCGGGACGACGATTGGGCGGAACTAGCCCCTGGCGAAAATGGCTTCCTGGAAGTCAATGGTCACCGCATCCCTTATGATGTTTTCGGGAACGAGGACGACGTCACCACTGGCAAACTAGACCTGCTGGGCGCCCGCCTTGAAAGGATCCTGGGTCGGCTTTGGGACCTGCACATGCAGCCATGACTGTTCGACCAGATTCTCAAAACGGGGACTCAGACCTGCTGACTATCAAACTTGAAAAATTGGTCTACGGCGGCGCGGCCCTCGGACGACTTTCAGGAGGCCAGGCTGCTTTTGTCCCTTTTGGGCTGCCAGGAGAAAAAGTAAAGGCCAGGGTAGTGGAGGAGAAGCGCGGCCATGTGCGTCTCGAGCTGGTTGAAGTGCTGGAGCCATCGCCGGAGCGCATCCCACCGAAATGCAGACATTTCGGGGTATGTGGGGGATGTCATTACCAGCACCTTTCCTATCAGCCTCAACTGCAGGTAAAAACAGTTATCCTGCGCGACCAGTTGATACGCATTGGTAAAATCCCAAACCCACCGATGGAGCCAATCATCGCTTCGCCATGTGAATGGAATTATCGCAACCATGTTCAATTCCATCTGACACAAGAAGGAAAATTAGGATATATCAGGGCGGACGGCCGAGGCGTGGTACCCATAATGGAATGTCATCTTCCCGAAGCATCGTTGAACGCACTCTGGCCTAGTCTGGAATTTGATCCTGGCTTGGGGCTGGAACGCATCTCCTTGCGTGCGGGCATGGACGATGAGACTTTGCTGGTGCTGGAGTCGGAGGATCCTGAACCACCTGAACTGGAACTTGAAAAAGACCTCTCGGTGGTGCATCTGACCGGTGAAGATGCAGTCGTGATGGCAGGCGATGAAGCCCTGAACATATCCGTCAAAGACCGGATTTTCCGCGTCTCGGCTGCTTCGTTCTTCCAGGTCAATACCGGCATGGCAGGCAAGATGGTGGAACACCTGCTTGAGCATTTACCGGTTACTTCCAAGACAACCTTGCTGGATGTCTATTGCGGCGTCGGATTATTCAGCGCCTTCTTCGCTGGTCGCGTCGGGCGCCTGATCGGGGTTGAGGCATCCCCGTCTGCCTGCAAGGACTTTGCAGCCAACCTGGACGAGTTCGACAACGTCGAGCTTTATGAGGCTCCTGCAGAGGCTGTGCTGCCCGGCCTGGATATCATGCCCGAAATTGTCATTGTAGACCCACCGCGCGCCGGCTTGGAAAAACCCGTTCTGGAGGCGCTGCTGGCCAAGAGTCCGGAATGCATCGCCTATGTCTCGTGTGACCCGTCTACCCTGGGACGCGACGCGGCTCGTCTCATTACTGGAGGGTACGAGATCATCCAGGTAACTCCCTTCGATCTGTTCCCGCAAACCTATTCCATCGAAAGCATTTCCATCTTCGAGAAAGGATGAAGACTATGTATTGGGAAGAATTGACCGGCGACCTGTTCCTGCAGGCCGTCCAACAAGCGCAAGGCGTCTGCCTGCTGCCGCTCGCGTGCATAGAACGGCATGGACATCATATGCCGCTTGGCACGGATATGTACATCGGCCACGAGCTATGCAAGCGCGCCGCCGAGCTCGAAATGGCGGTGGTGTTTCCAGATTTCATTTACACTCAAATCTTGGAAGCACGCCACATGCCAGGCTGCATTGGCATCCAGCCGGAATTGACCATCCGTCTTTTGGAGAACGTTTGCAGCGAGATTGCCCGCAATGGCTTGAAAAAGATCGTTATCGTCAACTCGCACGGCGGTAACGATCACTTGATCCACTACTTCGCCCAGATCCAGCTTGCCAGCCGGCGCGACTATGTCGTCTATGTGGCGCAACCGGCCTATGTTACTGAAGAGGCAACCACTGCCTCTCAGTGGGAGACGACCGTTGACGGTCATGCTGGAGAACGTGAAACCAGCATGATTCTTGCCATCCACCCCGAATTGGTAAGGACCGAGGCCTTACCAGCAGATGGCGAAGGCCTGCCCTTGGAAAGGCTCAAGCCCCTGCGCGACCTGGGCACAGACATGGGTATCTGGTGGTACGCGGATCATCCAACCCATTACTGCGGAGATGGGCGCTTTGCTTCTACTGAAAAGGGCGAACGCTGGTTCGCTGACCGCGCCCTGGCTCTGGCAAAGATTATCCGTGCGATCAAGGATGATACAGAAACCCAAAAATTACAGGATGAGTTTTTTGGAAAGGTGCAGCAGTTGTAAAAGCCACGCATTCGAGAAAATGGGGGCTCACCCCCATTTTTTCGTTCTTGTATTCTCCTATTTCACCAAGTTTCTCAAGACCGTTTGCAAGATGCCCCCGTTCCGGTAATAGTTTACTTCGACCGGTGTATTCAATTGTACGATGGCTTTGAACGCCACCACCGAACCGTTGGCTCTCTTCGCTTTGACACTGACCTCGCTTTTAGGTAGCATCTCATTGCTAAGACCTTCGATATCATAGGTCTCACTGCCATTTAAACCAATGGTTTCGGCATTCTGACCATGTAGGAAGCGCAATGGCAGGATTCCCATACCAACCAGATTCGAGCGGTGGATACGTTCGAAGCTCTCGGCGATGGCTGCGCGCACGCCCAGCAAAAGTGGTCCTTTTGCTGCCCAGTCACGGCTGGAACCAGTCCCATATTCCTTACCAGCAATGACGATGGTGGGAATCCCTTGCGCCTGATATTGCATGGCGGCATTAAAGATGGTGGTTTCCTCGGACGTTAATCCCTCACTGCTCGGCCCAAAGTAGCGCGTGAACCAGCCTTCTTTGCCGCCGGCTAGAAGGTTCTTCAAGCGAATATTGGCAAAGGTGCCACGCGTCATCACCAGGTCATTTCCGCGGCGCGCCCCATATGAATTGAAATCACGCGGTTGAACATCGCATTCTTGCAAGTATCGGCCAGCCGGGCTATCCATGGCGATATTACCGGCCGGGGAAATATGATCAGTAGTGATCGAGTCACCCAGTAGCACCAGCACACGGGCAGCATGGATGTTCTTGACAGACGGGACATCCAGGGTCAGATTCTGGAAGAACGGCGGATGATGGATATATGTAGAAGTATTATTCCACTGGAACAGGTCGCCGCCAGAAACCTTGATATCTTTCCACATTCTGGAGCCTTCGAACACACTGGCATAACGCTCCGCAAACATGCCTTTATCCAGGCTGGTCTCCACCAGTTCGGCCACTTCCTGCGTAGTCGGCCAGATGTCCTTCAGGTAAACCGGCCCCTCCCTACCCGCACCGATTGGCTCGGTGGATAGATCAATGTTGACCGTACCCGCCAAGGCGTAGGCAACGACCAGAGGCGGGCTAGCCAGATAATTGGCTTTCACAAGCGGATGGACGCGCCCCTCGAAGTTGCGGTTGCCGGAAATGACGGCTGCCGCAATGAGATCGGACCCGCTGACGGCTTTGGCAACCTCACCCGGAAGTGGCCCGCTGTTCCCAATACAGGTAGTACAACCATAGCCGACCACATTAAAACCCAGCTCGGCGAGCGGTTCGATCAGGCCAGCCTTCTTAAGATATTCTGTCACCACGCGTGAACCGGGTGCCAGACTCGTTTTGACATAGGGTTTTACCTTCAAGCCTTTTTCGGCAGCCTTCCTAGCCAGTAAACCGGCTGCCACCATTACTGATGGATTGGATGTATTGGTACAGGAAGTAATGGCTGCAATGACCACTGCACCGTGGCCAATTTCGTAGGATCCACCGTTGGTGCCAACTTTTGCCTTGCGTTCCACAGCCTCTGGCGTGAGTGCATAGCCGCGTTCCTTGACCGGCGCGGTAAGGGCTTTCTGAAACACAGATTTCATATTACCGAGCGCGACGCGGTCCTGCGGGCGTTTCGGTCCGGCCAGGGAGGGCACCACTGATCCTAAATCGAATTTAAGAGTCTCGGTATACTCCGGGTCGGGAGTTTCTGCAGTACGGAACAAGCCCTGGACACGGCAATACGCCTCGACCAATTTGACCTGTTCGACATTCCGACCTGTCAGACGTAGATAACGTAACGTTTCGGCATCCAGCGGGAAATAGCCCATGGTTGCACCGTATTCCGGGGACATATTTGCAACCAGTGCACGGTCGGGCAGGGACAGGCTGTCCAGCCCGGGGCCGAAAAACTCGACGAACTTATCCACCACGCCATGCTCGCGCAGAATCTGTGTAATAGTCAGAACGAGATCGGTGGCAGTAACGCCCTCCCTGAGCCTGCCGTAAAGTTTGAATCCAACCACATCCGGTAGAAGCATGTCCATCGGCTGGCCCAGCATGACTGCTTCGGCTTCGATTCCACCCACACCCCAACCAAGCACACCCAGACCGTTAATCATTGTCGTGTGCGAATCGGTGCCGACAACCGTATCAGGGAAGGCGAACCATTCGCCTTCCACTTCCTTGGTTGAGACAACCTGGGCCAGGTATTCAAGATTAACCTGATGGACAATGCCGGTCATCGGCGGGACGACACGGAAGTTCGAGAAAACTTTCTGCCCCCATTTAAGGAACTCGTAGCGCTCATGATTGCGCTGAAATTCCATCTCCGCATTCCGCTGGAGGGCATCCGCATTGGCAAAGAAATCCACTTGCACCGAGTGGTCAATAACCAGATCAACCGGCACGAGCGGGTTGATCGATTTGGGGTCACCGCCCAGCCGGGCAATGGCAGTGCGCATAGCAGCCAGGTCCACCATTGCCGGGATCCCGGTAAAATCCTGCATGATCACCCGCGCAGGCAGGAATGGGATGCCGGGGCGAGTGCCAGTTGGTGTCCAATTGGCGATATTCTCCACATCGGTTTGTGTGATTTCCCTCCCATTGCACTGGCGGAGCGCCGCCTCAAGCAGAACGCGTATGGAATACGGCAGCCGGTCGAGCCTGGTCAGGCCGGCCTTTTCAAGTGCATCCAGGCGGTAAATGCCATATTGTTTGTTCCCAACCTTGAGAATTGACCGAGATTTAAAGAAATCATGCTGCATATTTGCTTCCTTGACTGATTAGTGCCTGTGCCTTTTCCGTTTTTTGTTGGAACTTTGTGCTTGATTTGTCCCCGATGGACCAGATGATGATCCTACAAGTCCGGACCCTATGACATCGTTTGTGCCGCGGACACCGGCGGCTTGCTCACCTGTGCCTGCTTGCACTCGTGCGGCACTGGCAGGGCGGCGCCCCGTATCCGTACCTGTTTCGGTTTGCACTGCGGCTGCGCGGGGTTGATACAGAAAGATTTGCCCAATGACGGCCGCGCGGATATCACTCAGCAGGCTTTGGAACATCTCCGAAGCCTGACTCTTATATTTTACCAACGGATCTGACTGAGCATATGCCTCCAATCCGACAGATACGCGCAGAGCTTCCACGCGGGTCAGGTAATCCACCCATAATTCCGTAATGGCACCAAGCAACACCTGGCGATAAATCTGCGTCTGGATGCGATGGCCCAACTCTTCCGCAGGGATTGCCGGGGCATTTTCTCCCAGCCGGATGCGTTCACTTTCACCCCAGGCTCCTCGCTGTGCCTGCTGCGCTTCTTGCAGATGTTCCAGCACATCTTCTTCCAAAGCCTGGCTGTCGGATTTGCGCAGCAGCTCTCCGGCCAGGTACACATAATGCAAGCGGGTGAAAACCTGCCGCACCTGGCGATGGGTCCTGGCATCAAAGGAGGTGCTGCTGCCCTGGGCCATCAACCAGAGCAAGCGCAGTTTGGCCTGGTCATCGTGCTCAGACAGGCGCTCCAGGGCAGATTCCAAGTCGCGTTGTATCTGTCCATCTGCACCAAGCAGTTTTTCCTGGCGCACCGCCAGTGCCTGGTGGACACGTTCTTCGATTTGGCTTGCTACGTCATTCCAGTCGAGTTCTTGTAAATCAGCCGGATTCAGACCAAGTGACTCGCCAAGACGGAACTCGATGGTATTTGCCAGGCGGGTGATTGTCGCGTAAGTGACGTATGCCTCCATCTGCACACGCAGATCGCTGGCCAGTTCCTTTGGGTCGCTGACCAGTTGCGTCAATTGGGTCGAGTCCAGCCGGAAAGGAACACGCACCAGCCCGGAGAGTTCTTCCAAAATAACATTGGGACGGCGCGTCTCGTTCTCCAGGCCTTCGGCCAGACCGTCGAGGGCAGTGTCGAGGGAATCGCTCCGGTCGTCAATCTGATTGTTCAGGTCCAGACCAGCGTGATCAATCTGGTCCAGGGTGGCTGCCAGGAAGTGGGCCTGATCGGCTTGGATGGCATGCCCGGCCAGGTCACGCAAGCTTGCCCTGAGCGAAGACGAAGGGGCAGTGGCGAGGTCCGAACCTGACTTGTTGAGTTCATCCAGCAAGAGCTTATAAGTGAAAGACGGGAAGATACCGCCCGGGGCGTTGAACGACGGCTGGATCTGTTCCAGCCAGGCCAGCAATCGCCAGTACTCCTCGGTTTCCCTGGCTTCCTTGACACGGCGCTCAACTTCCTGCGCAAGCAATTCATTCACATCTTCGACGAGGTCTTCCTTCTCGAAAACACGGTCACGCTGGGAGTAGATGCGCTGGCGCTGGGCGTTGAGAACGTCGTCATATTCCAGGGTGTGTTTGCGGATGTCAAAGTTGGCACCCTCCACTCTGTGTTGGGACTGCTCGATCATATTGCTGACCAGGCGGGCCTGGAGGGGATAGTCATCGTCAATGCTGAAACGTTCCATCACGCCCTTGACCTGGTCGCCGCCGAACATGCGCATCAGGTCGTCTTCCAGAGACAAATAGAAGCGTGAAGAACCCGGGTCACCCTGGCGGGCGGCCCGGCCGCGTAACTGGTTGTCAATACGGCGGGCTTCATGGCGCTCGGAGCCAATAATATGAAGACCGCCGAGTTCGCGCACGCGCTCCATTTCTTCAAAAAAGTTCAGGAAATATTTAGCTTCGGTTTCGTAGATACCATAGAGCGACGGGTCCACTTTTTGCAGAGCCTCGCGGCGCTCTTGCAGGGGCATATCATAAGGGTCTTTGTACCCGGCTTTGCGCAGGATACGGTTAACGCCATTCAAAATTTCCTCAGCCAGGTCACCACCCAGCTTGATATCAACACCACGGCCGGCCATGTTGGTGGCGATGGTCACCGCACCAAAAGCACCGGCTCCGGCAATGATCATGGATTCCTCGGTATGCTTGCGGGCGTTCAACACCTGGTGCGGCACACCTCCCTGTAGTACCGACTTTAGTCGGTCTGTGTCGGCTTCATCCAGCTGCAAGATATCCAGCAGACGCCTCAGGTTGGCCGGATCTTCCGGGTTGAGTGAGAGGTCAAGATCCTTGGCCATCGGGCGTAGATCTTCAGGACGGAGTTGCTCGATCGGTTTATTGAGCGGCTGGAGTTCCGGGATGAGTCGCCCGTCTTCAATGCGGTTATTCTTTTCCAGCCAGGCATGGCGGATGAGCAGGATTTGTAGCAAGCGGCGGAGAGGTTCGGCGCGCAACCGGTTCGACAGTCGCTCCGAGTTTTCGACGGAAGTTGTACCGACCAGCATCGGGCGTCCCTGGACATGGTAGATAACTATTTCACGAACGATGGAGCGCAGCTTGGCCTCTGCTGTACGATAAATGACATCCGGGTAATCCTTGCGACGCCACAAATAAATCTGCTTTTCCGGGTCATCGGAGAGGGCAAAATAAGAATAATCAAAACCGTCTTCGTCCTTGGCCTTGATTTCCACCAGCGGCGCATCCGACCCAAAAGCCTGGTATTCCAGGTTGGTCGGGACAGGCAGGACGGGTAATTTGTAAATTTTGTCAAACTCCTCCGCTTCCGTCAGGGCCGTACCGGTCATACCGGCCAGCTTTTTGTACATACGGAAGTAATTCTGCAGGGTGATGGTGGCATAGGTGACGTTCTCCGGCTCCACCTTGACGCCTTCCTTGGCCTCCACGGCCTGGTGCAAACCATCCGACCAGCGGCGTCCCGGCATCAACCGCCCCGTGAACTCGTCCACGATAATGACCTTCCCGCCTTGTACCAGGTAATCCTTGTTGCGCTTGAACAGGTGCTGGGCGCGCAGGGCTTGCTCCAGAAAGCCGAGCAGATGAGCTTGTTCGGGCGTCACATCTTCGGGGCGATCGGGGTCACGCAGCGGCTGACCTAATAACTGCTCCACATGGGCACTGCCGATCTCCGTCAGGGCCACGCTGTGGTCTTTCTCACTGACCTCGAAGTCTTCCTCCTTCAACTGACGTACAAGCACGGCCATTTTGCCATACCACTCCACGTTACCAGAGGCCGGGCCGGAGATGATAAGCGGTGTGCGGGCCTCGTCAATCAGAACGTTATCCACCTCGTCCACAATGGCATAAAAATGGCCGCGTTGTACCTTGTCTTCCATGCGCATGACCATGTTATCGCGCAGATAATCGAAACCAAATTCACTGTTGGTGCCGTAAGTGATGTCAGCCTGGTAGGCTTCCACGCGATCCACCAGACGCATCTCGTCCTGGTCCTCGCGCGGGGAAGTACGCGTTGGGTCGTACAGGAAAGCCTTCTTGCCGTTCTCGGTGGAGGCGGCCATCTGCAGGATGCCAACCGAGAGACCCAAGAAGTGGTAAATGGCACCCATCCAGCGGCCGTCGCGCCGGGCTAGGTAATCATTGACCGTCACAAGATGGACCCCGCGGCGGGTCAGTGCGTTCAGGTAGAGCGGCAACGTGGCGACGAGAGTTTTCCCTTCGCCGGTGCGCATCTCGGCGATCTTGCCCTGGTGCAGGACAAGCCCGCCGATCAGTTGCACATCGTAGGGACGCTGTCCGATGGTTCGTTTGGCAGCCTCGCGCACAGTCGCGAAAGCTTCAGGCAGGAGCTCATTGAGCGTGGCTTGCTCGATCTGGCGGCGTTCTTCATCCTCCTCAATCCCTTCGACTTCTTCGGCCAGGCGTTGACGGAACTCATCCGTCTTGGCACGCAGGGCCTCATCGCTGAGAGCTTCAAACGCTGGTTCCAGTGCATTGACCTGTTGCACAATGTCGGTGGTTTTTTCGATTTCGCGTTTATTGGGGTCGCCCCCGAATACTTTGACAAATTTCTGGAGCATCGAGAATACCTTTCGGCGGGGATTATAGCATGGGCAGGAAGGGCTGGCTATTAGAGCGGTATAAGAAAAAAGCGCCCTGTTATCGCCGGAGCGCTTGGCTGCATTAGGATCTATCCGAAAAATCAGGAGAGGTTCGCATTTTGAGTGTGTGCGGCGAAGCCGCACACACTCAAAATGCGGTTCTTCTATAATTTTCGGATAGGTTCTTATCTGAACTGCATAACACTTCTGTAATATTTGAAACGCTAATAATGCATAAATAACAAATCTCGCCATCCTATCTATCATAATGCCGACCTCCTTAAGGCTACCACCCAGGAAAGTGCCCTTTTTATTACAGTTCATATGGATATAAATATACCCAATTAAATTTCTTCATAACCGGTTTTACAGGCGTATCTTCCAATCATATGACCTATTTTTGACCTATTTTGATACATCCGCTGTCCCCTTCTTAATTTCTTCAGACGATAATATTACTTTGCGCAAACCTTCCGGACGTTTTCAGCCACCACCGTGGTAAAATCATTTTCTATGCCCATTAGGGAAGCCGGGCGACCTTTCAAAACTGCAGATATAATGTCCATCGCTGAGTTCACGCTTACCCGTAGCCACACTACTGACCGCCGAAACCACGTTCGCTGGGTAATCTCGTATGCCTTGCGCTACTGGTGGCTGGTACTCATTATGTTCATCGGCGCGGTCGGCAACGCCGCCCTGTCCGCTTACGTCCCGGTACTGACCGGCGACGCCTTCAATGCCATGCTCAAGGTCCCGCCGCAGACGAAAGTGCTGCTCCCATTGGCGCTTCTTATGGGCGGGTCGCAGATCGTCCGGGGGGTTCTCCAGTTGGGTCGCAATTTTGGGGCGGAATTCCTGGCCCAGCATGTTGAACGCGATGTGCGCGATGAATTGTACGTCTCTCTACTTGGCAAGAGCATGACCTTCCATAACCTCCAGCCAGTTGGCGATACCATGGCACGTGCCACCAATGACGTGCGCGAAGTCAACTACATGTTCAGCCCAGGCGTCAACCTGGTGGTTGGCTCGCTTATTTTCCTAGTCATGCCGTTGGTCGTCGCCCCATATTACCACTGGTCGCTCCTGCTTGCGCCGGTGCTTTTCACGATCGCTTATTTTATCGCCCTGCGCCAGTACCTGCGCACCCTCGACCCCATTACGGAAGATGTGCGTGAATCCTTCGGCGTAATGAATACCCATCTTTCGGAAGCCCTAGATGGTATTGAGACATTGAAGGGCGCCGCGCAGGAGGAAGCCGAAGTCGGACGTTTTGAATCCAATGCCCACCTTCTGCGCAACAATACAGTCCGGCAGGGCAATGTTGAAGCTCGCTTTGTGCCACTGTTGTTGTTCTACATCGCCCTCGCCATTGGATTGGTGCATGCTATCTTACTGTTTCGGGCTGGCATCCTGAACACCGGGGATGTGGTTGCCTACTTCGGCCTGTTGCTCCTGCTGGATTTCCCTACTTGGA
>JBEKVG010000023.1:0-13537 GCA_049514195.1 Anaerolineales bacterium
CATCCGCTCACGTACAAGAATTGATCGAAACCTATTTATTGCCACTGCCCGAGAAGGTTCAGTTGGCCATCGCTCTTGTTCAGGGCGATACGCTTTCTTTTGTGGGTGCAGAACGAAAGCCGGAAGGTATTCGTTATTGTGACAACCGTTCAGCGGTTTTCGAGATCGGTTCCATCACCAAGGTATTTACCGCAACACTGCTTGCTTACGAAGTGGAGCAGGGCGCTCTGCGACTGGATGCACCTATTCAAGAACTGGTTCCGTTCAAGTTGAAGCAGGCTCAACGGGGCGGCGTGGATGTGACTCTGAAGCACATCGCAAATCATACCTCCGGTATACGCCACCAGCCGCCCAATCTCGCTCTGTATGCTTTCCTGCATGGCCATCCGCGCCAGCCGTTCCGGGATTACACCCAGGAGCGTTTCGAGCGCCACCTTCGACGCGGTATGAAACTGGCTTTCACCCCGGGCGAAAGATACCGGTACTCGAATATGGGCATGAGCCTGGTGGGAACCATTCTTTCTCTACGCAACAACAAGAGTTACGAGGAACTGCTGCAAACAAAGTTGTTTCAACCCCTCGGTATGAATTTATCCACTACGCTGGTTTCAAATGTCCAATACCATGTAGTATCGGGACTGGAAAAAGCAGGCGTTCGTTCTCCAAACTGGGATATGTACGCCCTTTCGCCCGCTGGCGGAATAAAAACTTGTGCAGAAGATTTTGCCAAATTTGTTTGTAGACAGTTCTCTTCCAGCCCAGCGATTGCGACAACACAAGAGCCTACCTTCAAGATCGAGGAGAATTATTTTGTTGGGTTGGGCTGGCATATCATTGACCGGACCAACGGAGAACGCTGGCTCAACCACGGCGGTGGCATGCTTGGCTACACAGCCAACGTAAATATCAATGTATGTAAAAAATGTGCAACGATCGTGCTCACCAACCTGGGGAATGCGCTTAACTGGCAAAGAAAAAGCTTTGAACTCAGCAGAGATCTTCTATCAAACCTGGAAAAATGTTTTGACAGACCCTTATGAACGGCGGCTAATAATGGCTTGCAGCGGATAGCGGCTTCGCCGCCCGGTCATCTTTCGCCTGCAAATGCGGAGATCCAACCATTACAATAGATGAGGAGTTGACCAAATGCTCAAAAACCTTCTGGACGTGCTTTCAAGACTGGCGAACTGGAAAATAATTCTCCTTCTACTTATCCTTTTCCTGCTGGCGAACCTTGCGGTTATCCCGGCAATTTATCCCAAGTTTGAAACGCTCGATACCTTGTCATCCTATACGCCTGAGAAAGCCTACCAGCTCATCTCGTCCTATGGGGAACAGGGGCGGCAGAGCTACGCCGTGATCGAATGCACCCTGGACCTGGCATACCCGTTTATCACGGCCCTGCTGTTCAGCCTGTTGGCCCTGGTCACATTCAAAAAGGCCTTCCCCGCCAGCCGTTGGGTGCCCTATCTTTCCCTACTGCCCTTTCTTATCATGCTGGTGGATTATTTGGAGAACTCCTGCGTTGTGACCATGTTATTGAGTTATCCGCGAGAACTGACTGGCCTGGCCGCGACCTCCAATATCTTCACAGTCATTAAATTTGCCCTCACCCCGTGGAGCTGATCTTTGTCGTCGGCCTTGTCGGCTGGCTGGTGCGGGCAATCCGTAACAGGCGTTGAGAAGCGCGACAGTCGGTGATCGGTGACCAGCAAATACCTGACAGTCGAACGGAAATTAAAATGCCACAGAAATTGAATCTTGAGAACGTTGCCCCCTGGAAGCAGCGCTACCGGGCGCCTTCGATAGGCTCAGCACAAATTGCTGCCGCATGTCCCACCCGGGCCATGGGCGATGCACCAGAATTCATCAAGATCCGCCACTTGGAAACTGCCTGAAAGCCGACCTGGTCTACGGCAAGGGCGTTGCAGCCGCGCTTGGAATCCCACTCGATAAAGTCAAGTGAGTAATTTGGAAAAAGGGATCGAAGAACAACATCCATCCACCTAAAAATACAGCACTCACCATTCAATTCAGTGAGTGCTGTATTTCTTTCAACCCTCTCGACTTTGTATTATCCGTATATACAGTATCCCCTTGGGGGCACTCGTTCCATATTGTCTATATGTTCCAAACAATACACCTTGAACGGGTGTATTTGTTTTTTATCCACCCCGTTCAACTGTTGTATCCGGTCAATCCGCCCGAACAGTAAAATAGCCAGCTCTTCCACTCCTCGATCGTCCTATCCAACAACGCTACCACATCTGCGACCGGCATTGCCTGAGGTAGGTCGCATTCAATTCTGCAAAGAATAAACCGATTCCATGGGGCCGGTGGTGCCTCAATAGAAAAGGTTTTATTGAGGGCTTGACACCTTCTAATAAATGATATAGAATACTCTGAATTGCAGAGTTCTCTAAAAATAATCTCAAAGGAGCACCTTATGAACGTCTCCCCTTCTGAAGCCGAAGAAGCCCTGGCCTCTATCCAGGCTATGATGACCAAGACCCGTCGAGCCATTTCCAGTAGCGGCGCCTACATTTTCCTGATAATCTGGGGCATCATCTGGCTGCTGGGCTTCCTGGGCTCGCAGTTCCTGTCCCCGGTCATCACCGGTTATGCCTGGGCAGTGCTGGATACACTGGGCGGAATTCTCTCGGCCGTGTTCGGCATCCGTATAGGCCGCGGCGTGCGCAGTTCTTCGCCCATCATCTCCGGGAAACGGATCGGCATCTTCTGGTTGCTGAATTTCCTCTACTGCATCGCCGTCGTGGCGGTTTCCTGGCCAACGGGTGGGAAGCAAATGGCCATGTATATCATCCTGTTCGTCATGATCGGCTGGATCGCCATGAGCTTGCTGCTTTCCTTCGCATCCATCTGGCCCGGTCTGATCATAACCGTCCTGGCGCTGGTCGGCTTCTTCCTGCTGCCGGGCATCTTCTACATGTGGATGGCAGTGCTGGGCGGCGGCGGGATGATCGTCCTCGGTCTGTATATCCGCTCGAGGTGGTAAGCCATGGCCGATCTAAACGAAATCATCCACCAACCGGTGCGGCTGCGCACCATGGCCGCCCTGGTGACCCTAAAGCCGGATGAAGAAATGGACTTCACGACCCTGCGCAGCTTGCTGGGCGTCACCGACGGTAATTTAGGCGCCCACCTGCGTAAACTGGAAGAGGCCGGCTACATCGCCGTCAACAAGATTTTCGTTGAGCGCAAGCCGCGTACCTTCGTTGCTGCCACCGCCGATGGACGCAAGGTTTTCGCCGAACATGTGGCGGCACTGGAATCGATTTTGAAAAGCAAGTGAGGCAATTATGAACCCGATTGTGAAAGTCGAACAACTCCGAAAGACTTACGGCGCAACCGTCGCCGTGGATGAGGTCTCCTTCGAAGTGCAGGAAGGCGAGATCTTCGGAATGGTTGGCCCGAACGGGGCTGGCAAGACCACCACCATCGAATGCCTGGAGGGTCTGCGCAAACCGGACCGGGGGACGGTCCGCGTTCTCGGCCTGGACCCGCAACGGGACAGCCAAAGCCTGCGCACCCGCACCGGGATGCAGTTGCAGCAGTCCAACCTGCCGGAGCGGATGAAGGTCTGGGAAGCGCTCGATCTGTACAGTTCGTTCTACCCCAAAGCAGCAGACTGGAAGGAATTGCTCGTGCAGTTGGGGTTGGAAGAGAAGCGCAATGCCCTCTTTTCAAAACTCTCCGGTGGGCAGAAGCAGCGTCTCTTCATTGCCCTGGCGCTCCTTCCGGATCCACAACTGGTCTTCCTCGATGAGCTGACCACCGGCCTCGACCCGCAGGCCCGTCATGCCATCTGGGACCTGGTGCGCGATGTGCGCTCGAAAGGCAAGACCATTCTTCTGACCACGCATTTCATGGAAGAGGCCGAGCAGTTGTGCGACCGGGTTGCCATTCTCGACCACGGGCGCATCGTGGCGCTGGATACGCCGGCAGCCTTGATCCGCAACCTGGGAACGGAGGAACGCGTCGTTTTCAGCGTGGAGGCTGGTCTGCCCGCGGCGTTTGAAAAAGCCCTTTCGGGAGCGAGCCGGGTCGAGGTCCAGGGGGAACGGGTCGTTATCCATGGAAGCAGCAACCAGGTCCCACTGGTGAGTGAGGTGGTCACACAATTGACCAAACAGGGAATCCAATTCCGCGACCTGCGCACTGAGCAGTCGACCCTGGAAGACGTCTTCCTGAAACTGACCGGCCGGGAAATCAGAGAGTGAGGTGCATGATGAAAAGCCTGTTAAAACTGACCTGGATGGAAGTCAAACTGTTCCTGCGTGAGCCGATCGGAGCCTTTTTCACGCTGGTATTCCCGCTCATGATGTTGTTCCTGTTTGGCAGTATTTATGGCAACACACCCACCGCGATGTTCGGCGGGCAGGGGACGATTGACATTTCCGTTCCGGCCTACACCGCCATGATCATCGCCACCAGCGGGCTGCTGTCCATCTCCATCACGATGGCCGCCCAGCGGGAGCAGGGTATCCTGCGGCGCTTACGCACAACACCCATCAATCCGTTCATTATCCTGGCTGCGCAAGTTATTGTGGTTTTCCTGATGACCTGTCTGGGCATGCTTCTATTAATCGTTGCCGGGAAATTGGTCTACCACTTGCGGTTCAATGGCAATGCCCTCAGCGTACTGGCAGGCTTCGTATTGTGTAGCTTGAGTTTCTTTGCACTCGGATTTATCCTGGCTGGGCTGATGCCGACAGCGCGCACTGCCCAGGTGGTCGGGATGGTACTCTTGTACCCGATGCTGTTCCTCTCCGGCGCAGGCATACCCAGGGAACTTCTGCCGGATGCCATTCAGAAGGTTGCCAAATTCCTGCCGCTGACCTACGTGGTTAACCTGCTTCGCGGCCTGTGGATTGGCGACTCTTGGAGCAGTCACTGGCTCGATGTCGGTGTCCTGGTCGGGATGCTCCTGCTGGGGATCATCATCTCGGTGAAGACGTTCCGTTGGGAATGAAGGATGGAAACCATAGCCCTGACATGTCTGGAGGATCTGTCAGAGCACCCATCTGCGGATGAGTAAATGGCTGGGGCAAAACCTCTATAGAGATTCTTACCCTCTCGACTTTGTATTATCCGTATAAACAACACCCCCTTGGGGGTACACTTACCCGTCATTCCAGGCGGGTTTTGATTCCAGGCCCTGGCGCAGTTGCCGCGACCCTGGAGATTGGATAACTTTGTGGGCTTGCATACCTCTCCGCATTTTTCTTCTTGGTGAGTACAATATGAATTCAATTCCCTTGCAAAATCCTAAAGGCGATCAGATTCTTCCGGAACACCAGGAAAAAAACCATGGCCTCACGTTTACACGCTAACATCCAGCCGAAACTCATCCTGCCCAGCCTGACCATTGGCCTTGTTTTTGGGATCAGGAATTCTGTGGTTATCCTAGCCTATGCATTAATGATCTTTTCCGGCGGCCTGGCGGCCTCCCTGCCGGTTGGCATAACCGTTCTGTTCCTGGGAGGCAGCATCTTTGCGCTGGTAGCGGCGCTTGGCAGTTCCCTTCCCGGCACGTTGTCGGGTGTACAAGACAGCCCATCCGTGATCATGGCAACCGTAATCGCGGCCATGCTGGCATCCATGCCACAGGCCAGTTCAGAAACCAAACTATACACTGCCCTGGCAGCCATCATGATGACCAGTTTGTTGACCGGTCTAGTCTGCCTGCTATTGGGAAAGTTCAAACTGGGCAATCTGGTCAGCTACATCCCCTATCCGGTGGTCGGTGGTTTCCTGGCGGGCACAGGTATGTTGCTCATCCTGGGGGCGTTAAAGGTGATGATCGGGAAAACCGTTACGCTATTCAGTCTGGGTCTCCTCTTTCAAGGGGATATCTGGTTACACTGGGCAACAGGCGTCGGTTTTGCAATCATCTTATTTATACTGGTGAAGAAGATCCGTCATTATCTGGTGATGCCTGGCATGCTGGCTGTGGCAGTCGCATTGTTTTACCTGGTTCTAGCAGCCAGCCGGCTTTCCCTACCGGGGGCAGCACAAGCAGGCTGGCTGGTGAGGGGGATGCCACAGGGAGAGAGCCTGTTTCGCTTCTGGGATCCGACCGGTTTTAGCCAGGTGAACTGGAGCATCCTCCTGGGCCAGGTTGGCAGCCTGGTGGCCTGAGTGGTAGTCAGCTTGATTTCCCTGTTGCTCAATACTACGGCCCTGGAATTGTCCACGGGGCAGGACATTGATCTGAACACCGAGTTAAAGAACAATGGCTGGGCCAACCTGATCGCAGGGGCGGCCGGAAGCGTGATCGGTTACCCGGCATTAGGCAATACCACACTCGCCTATCGCATGGGTGCGCGGGCGCGCCTGAATGGAATTCTCGTCGCGCTGGTCATCGCCTTGACATTGGTTTTCGGCGGCCGGTTCCTAGGGTATTTCCCCAACCCTGTGTTGGGAGGATTACTCTTTTTTGTGAGAATGGATTTCCTGTATACGTGGCTCTACCAGACCTGGGCCAGCATGCAGCGGTCGGATTATGCAATTATTGTCTTAATTGCTCTTCTGATCAATACATTGGGGTTCCTGCAAGGTGTTGGCATAGGCCTGGCGCTGGCCGTACTCCTGTTCGTTTTACAATACAGCCGGACGCATGCCGTGCGCCATACTCTCTCCGGGATCAGTTATCAGAGCAGCGTGGAACGCACCAGCCTGAGCAATCAATTGCTGCGTCTGCATGGCGACTGGCTGTATATCCTCGAATTGCAAGGATTTATTTTCTTTGGGACAGCCAACCAGGTTTTGGAACAGATCCGCGCCCACCTGGAAAGCCCGGCCAGTTGTAAACCGCCGCGTTTCATCATCCTGGATTTTCGGTTGGTTTCCGGTCTTGATTCCTCCGCGGCTTTCAGTTTTACAAAGATAAAAAAACTGTCACAGGATCGGGGTATTGTCCTAATTCTAACCAATGCCACGCCTACCATTGAAAAACAGCTCAAACAGGATCTGCCGGCTGAAAGCTTCAATTATTTCCCCGACCTGGATCACGGCATCGAGTGGTGTGAGAACCAGATGATAGCCAAATTCGAAAATACCGGCCAGCGCACCAGCTCCGTCCTGTTCCAACACTTGGCCAAAACGATCTCTGCAGAGCAGGTGGACCTCTTGAAAAAGCACCTGAAACCGTACCGGTTCCAGACTGGCGAACGTATCCTGGCCCAGAACAGCCAGCACAACGGGCTTTATATGATCGAGAGCGGGCAGGTGGTAATCCAGATCGTCTGTGAGGATGGCAGCACTCTGCGCCTGCGCACCCTAGGGGCCGGCGCTTTCTTTGGCGAGATGGGGCTGTACTCAGGCGAACCTGCCAGCGCAGATGTGGTGGCAGAACAGCCGACCAGTCTGCTTGTGCTGATGGCTGATGACCTTGCTGCGCTGGAAAAAACATCTCCCCAAGTTGCGGCCGCCTTGCATCGCTTCATCATTGAGTACATGAGCGAGCGCCTGGCGAAATTCACAGCCACCATTCAGGCGTTACTCTAATGTCCTCCACGTATTGTCTTTAGAGTGTATGCTTTAATGGACTGCCGCACCTCTTTACGTGCTTTTTTTAGTGTTATAGGATCGAGCCCATCCAGCCCCAAAGAACTATTGCGCTCTATACCCTCTCATCATTTCTATTATCCGTATAATAAGATATCCCCTTGGGGCACTAAAAATGCGGACTTTTAACAGAAGGCAAATATGAAGCATCTATTCACTTTAGGATTTATTTTCATAATAATCAGCATGATTACTTCCGCATGTAGACCCGGACAGGTATTTGGTCATACGATTACTCCTACTCCAACAAATACAATAACCCCGACATCCACGCAAACACCAACCTCCACGCCAACCCCCTCTGCAACTGCCACAGTTGAAAGAAAGGTAATAAATGTAGTCTTTCGGTATGATGATTATTCTTCGTCAAGCGAAACAAATGTTGAACTCAGAATCATTGATATCTTCCGCCAGAATAAAGCCTCAATCACTTTCTCAGTCATCCCTTTTTTTGTTGCTGGTGATTCCCATGATACATCTCTCCAGAATATTAATGCTATCCCTCTTACTGCCGAGAAGGGGAAAATCCTCAAAGCCGGAATAAATGAAGGTGTATTGGACGTAGCATTGCATGGATATTCTCACCAGGCAATTAACGCTACACATGATAGTGAATTCTCAGGCATTGATTACAACAGCCAGTTAGAAAGATTGACAAAAGGCAAGCAATTCCTGGAGAAAATGATTGATGCTCCTGTTACCGTCTTTGTCCCTCCGTTCAATACTTATGACCTGAATACGTTACGGGCACTTCAAGAACTCGGGTTCTCAACTATTTCGGCGGATCGAAACGGAGTGGCTAGAGAAGACACTAAACTCAATTTCTTGCCATACACATGCTTCCTTCCAGATGTTAAGAATGCGGTCCAGGCGGCGAGAGCCTCTTCCGACCCTCAACCTGTAATTGTTGTTTTATTTCATCAGTATGATTTTAAAATAGTAAATCCGAGTCTTGGTATCACTACTATTCAAAAATTTTCCGATACAGTGAGCTGGCTTAAGTCCCAAGAAGACATTCGTATCTTGTCCATCAGTCAAGCGGTAAAAGAGATAAACGATATGAGCTCCCATCACTTCCTGTTCTTGAAACAACTTGCAAGCCTGAATTCTCCTCTTTATTATCCATCTACATCAATATTATGGGAAGAAGAATATAAATTAAAGCAATAAGCATATAAAGAGACTGTTGAAAAACAAGTGCTTAAACGGAAAGAAATACGAAGTGATTTATATGCGTCATATATTGAAAGGAACGGAAAGACGCGACCACTTTTAAGACCAGAGGATTATCCAAAATCTGATTGGATAATCCAAGATAAGGCCACCTTATAAGGCAAATAGAATATGGAATACCCCTATATATACTGTGTGAGCGTGGAGAGGCTCGAACTCTCAACCAACGGCTTAAAAGGCCGCTGCTCTGCCATTGAGCTACACGCCCGGCGCGGGACATTCTATCATGCCCCCCCGCTTGCGTCAACAAACTTAAACGCGAAATTCGAAGCGAATATGCCTCTGTGGGTACCTTCGTGAGCAGAAAGGGGCAGGAGTCAGATCCTGTTTGTAACTGCTTGTAAATTTATGAGTCTATTTTATGGAAATCTCGTGTAAAATAGGACTATCACCTTCAATGCTACGTCTCGTATTTGTTCCGGGAAAAAGAGACTGTCATGAAAAGTGATCTGAGCAATTTTGTTCTGTAAATAAGGGGGAATCTTTTAAGGCCCGGAAGAAGACTCTGTCAATAGTAACCTTTTAGAATTTTCTACCCATCAGGAGGTGTGAAGATGGTCGAAATACACAAAGCGCATAAAAAGCCCTGCACCAGTCTGATATGGCTGGGAATCGTGCTGACTCTAATGGCCAGCCTAGTCGTCTTTTGGGTTGCATCGGCAAGCGATGAAACCTGGACGCCACTGGGACAGGGAATGGACGCGGATGTGTATGCCCTGGCATTTGACAGCAGCGGAACACTATATGCCGGTGGCAGTTTCACCACAGCCGGAGGAATAACTGCTAACCGCATCGCTAAGTGGAACAGTAGCGAATGGATGCCGCTTGCCAATGGGATGAATTCAGAAGTCTATGCACTGGTGACTGACAGCCTTGGGAACCTGTACGCCGGCGGGAATTTCACTAGCGCAGGTGGCGTGACCGCCAATCGGATTGCCAAATGGGATGGGACAACCTGGACACCCCTCGGTAGTGGCATGAACGCGGAAGTGTATGCCCTGGCAATATCCGGTAGTGGGGATTTGTATGCAGGAGGAACATTCACCAGCGCTGGCGACGTAGCCGTAAACCGGATTGCCCGATGGGATGGCACAGCCTGGTCGGACGTAGGCGGCGGGACGGGCGGTCGGGTTAACGCTTTGATATTCGATAGCGCCGGGAATTTGTACGCCGGAGGCAGCTTCACCAGCCCGGCGAGCCGGATCGCCAAATGGGATGGTAGCTCCTGGTCATCCCTGGGAAGCGGACTGAGCAATTCGGCACGTGCGCTGGCATTCGATCGCAACGGAAATTTGTATATCGGGGGGAGTTTTGCAACAGCCAGTGGTGTGACTGCGAGCCGGATTGCAAGGTGGGATGGTTCAGCCTGGTCTGCGCTGAGCAGCGGTATGAATGCAGATGTTTATGCCCTGGCAGTATCAAGCAACGGAGATCTGTATGCAGGAGGGGATTTTTCCAGCGCCGGAGGTGTCACGATAACCCGAATTGCCAAATGGGACGGCAGCAGCTGGTCGCCTCTAGAGAGCGGGATGAATGATATCATACGTGCTCTGCTCATCGACAATAACGCAAGTTTGTATGCAGGTGGAATATTTACAACTGCCGGAAATGCGACGGCAAACCACATAGCCATGTGGGGAAATTCATCCTTTGGTCCTATCCCCACCTCAACTGGCGTGCCCGCCAACAGTATTGTGCCAGCCGCAATCAATCCAGCATTCTGCACAGGTGAGAGCACTACCGTCACCATCAACTTTCCTGAAGTTGTCAACTTGTTTGGCTACCAGTTCATCGTACACTACGACCCGACCCTGGTCGAAGCTTCCGCCGCCTTCACGAATGCTTTCTTTGATACCCGTACGAATGCCAGCATCCCGGCAGACTGGGCCGCCAGTTGCACCAACGGTGTGTGCAAGTTCGCTGTCAGCAAGGTTGAACCTGGTACGCCGGTCAGCGGCTCTGGCACGGTCGCACAGATTCAACTCAATGGCACGAACTCAGGTAGCTTCGACCTCACCATCAGCGACGATATCATGACCGACCGTGATTCGCTGGCTATAAACCACGGGAAAAGCTCTTTGCGTCTGACCGTATGCGGCTATGCCAGTGTAAGCGGTACGGTATCGTTGCAGGGACGCACTGCGCCGGTCAACAGTGGCAAAGTTACGCTAACCGACCTGGAGGGTATCTTCGGGCCATACACAACCACCTTCAATTCTTCTACGGGCGCTTTCACGTTCAACAATATCAAGGTAATGTCCGCGGGCTCAACCTACCAGTTCGAGGCCACGCATGGATTGTACTTGAGAAACCGGACGACCCATATTCTGCATGCTCTTGATAACTATTCTGTATCCCCAACGCGTCTCCTGGGCGGCGATACCAACAATGACGGTCTGATCGACATCAGCGACCTAACCTGCATCGGCGGCTCCTTTGGATCTGCACCGGTCGTCTGCGGAATAGCCGGCAGCAGCGATATCAATGCTGACGGTTCTGTCAACATCCTTGACCTGGTTCTGCCGGGCAGTAACTACGGCCTCACATCACCAGAAGCATGGTAATCCTCCACTCCCTGCCAACTGTTTCAAAGCAGCCTACAGGTGAACCAGCCGGTGCATTCCTTGCCGGTACGAACAGGATTCCGGACTGGAGATTTAGGCAAATCCCGGACATTCATTCACAGGATAGCCTGTGATGCGTTATTATTCTTTCCCAGTTTGGATAATGGCCCTTGTCCTGGCACTCGTTCTTCAGGCGGGTCTCGCCCAGACCGGGACAGCATTGGTCTGCACCGATCCGGTCCTCCTGGAGATTGGAGAAGGACAGGTCGAGACACTTCAAATCGTGCTGGTAAATGCCAAGAATATCTATGGTATCGACTTGCAAGCCGCTTTCGATCCAACCGTAGTGCAGGTCGTGGATGCGGACCCCAAGCAAAAGGGCATCCAAATGACATCCGGGGTATTCCTTAAGCCAGATTATGCCGTGCGCAATATCGCTGATAATAAAACCGGTATGCTGCGTTATGTTATCACCCAGGTAAAACCGACCCTCCCGGCTAATGGCAAAGGCATCGTCCTATCGATTCAGTTTCGTGGCAAGGTGGCAGATACCAGTACAAAATTGACCATCAAATCAGCCGTGATTGCAGACCTGCGCGGGAATAAACCAGCGGTCACGACGCAAGACGCGGACCTGGTCATCGTTCCCAAAAAACTATCCACGTCTACGCATCTCCCCACCCAAACCCGTATTTCTGCAACACCGACCGTGCCAGCTATCGCCTTCATCCAAACCAGATCACGGTCACCTGTGCGACTAAGCGTGACACCTACCCAACACAAATCTGTTGGGGAGGCTGAGAGGCAATCCGGGTTATCTGATCAGGTACCCACCTACATATCGATATGTGGTTTCGCTGGGGCAATCCTGTTTTCCGGCTTGTCAGTATGGCTGCTCATGGCAAAACACCATAAAGAAAGGGATGAGAAGGAAAAGTGAAAAGGTGTCTACCTATCACGATATCTATTTTATTGGCAACGAACTTGATGATCCTGGCACTGCCAGGTTTCCCAGTTGTGGCGCAAGACAGTTACACCATCTTCGGATTCGCCCCGTTAGGATTGGGGCTGAGGCCAGATGCTCAAGGGAAGGTTAATGTCATCGTTAAAAATAATCAAAACCTGTACGGACTTGAATTCCAGTTATCCTTTGACCCGAATATCGTCGAAGTAATCGACGCAAATCCGGATGAAGAAGGGGTTCAAATCAAGCCGGCGGATATGTGGAAAGATGGCTTCCTGGCATCCAATAAAGTGGATAATAGAAACGGTCTAATCGATTTTGCAGCCACGCTGCTCAGACCAGCACTGCCGGCAAGCGGGGATCGAATAATCGCGACGATCACATTTGCAGCCCGGGAAAGTGGCACCAGTGCATTGAACGTTGAATCAGCAATATTATCCACGCGTAACGCAAAAACAATCTCTTTCCTGAAGCAGGATGGGAAAATAGGAGTTAACCCAAACGGAATAGCGCCGGATATGCATGCCAATGCCAGTTCCACAGGTCCTAATCCAGGTCGGCTGTTACTGGCCGGAGCTGCCATGTTGGCGCTTATAACAGCTCTAGGCGTGTTCGTTTATGCGTTACGGCATAAGAAATAAAGTGTCTGGACGTCCAATAGCCTCTTTTCTGTCTGGACAAGCAATTTCAGAATTGATAGCAAATTTTAATGTAATCCCAATAATTTCGTTGTATGATAAACATGAAGGATCATGGCGATCCAGAAAGGAGGTTGCGATCGAAGAATTGCCTGTGAATGTAATAGGAGGAAAGACCGGGTAACCCGATGATGGCCGTGGATGTTCATTTACACCCAGACCAAACGTCCTCTACGACGAATTGCAACGTTACAACCTCTTTCCTCTGCTTATAAGTGGTAGATGAGACAGGCGGATGGGTAGCTCCCATCCGCCTGTGTTTTCATTTTCCCTGAGTATTATTCTCATTGCCGCCATTTTTCCACCCAGGCTACATCCATGCGCAATAGGCGGTTCTTCTTGAGATTTTCCTGCATGATCCAGTGGATGGCATGATCCGGGCAGGCAAGCCATTTTTCCATCAGCCGTTTGCCCTGTTCAGGAACAGCAACCACCACAACGCTCCAACAATACCCCAATCCTTGCTGCAAAATTTTAAAATTGGTACT
>JBEKVG010000024.1:0-13068 GCA_049514195.1 Anaerolineales bacterium
CCAATTGGGCGGTTGGGGGGAAGGCCGTGAACCCGTCAACGTCGCCTCGGCGCTATTACTATGTAAGGAGAGCCTGGCTTTGTATGAACAGGCAGGGAATAAATGGGGTATTGCTTTTGCGTTGAGGAATCTGAGCCTTGTGTTTTTATGCTCAACGCCTCCAGATCATGCCAGCTTCCGGGCTGCGGCGGAGAAAAGCCTGGCACTCTTCCGGGAGCTTGGTGACAAGTTTTACATTGCCAACATGCTCTCGGAATTGGCGTCCGAGGCGTACCATCAGGGCGAGCTTGAGCGAGCGGAAGTGCTTGGCAAGGAAGCCTTGCAGCTGCACCGGGAAGCCAGGAATTTGAATGGGATTGCAAGGGAACTACAGGATCTGGGCACTGTGGCAGAGTTACAGGGTGATTATGCACGCGCCAAAGCGCTCTACCAGGAAAGCCGGCCTGTCTTGCAAGAACTGGGCATAGAGGGATGGACGGCTGACAATTCCATGAAACTGGCCGAACACATGCTGCATGAAAATGCCTATGAACAGGCTGCTGCACTGGTGGAGGAGGGTCTGGCGGCATATCGAGAACGAGGGTTAAAGGCTGAGATCGCCTGGGCGTTCCTGCTGTTGGGGAATGCGACGCTAGGCACCGGCAATTATGCACATGCAAAAACCCTGCTCAAGGAAAGCCTGCGCATGTGCCAAGAGAGGGGCCATCCGCATGGCGTGGCTGAAGCTCTTCAAACGCTGGCCGGAGTGGCAGTGGCGCAGGGACAGCCGCAGCGCGCCGCGCACTTGTTCGGCGCCGCCGAAGCCATCTTCGAAACCACCAAATTTCTCCCACCTTTGCCCTACCAGGTGGCCCAACGTGAGCGGGATGTTGGTAAGCTGTACAAGGCGCTGGACGAAGAGGAGGTTAAAGCTGCCTGGGCTGAAGGCCGGGCGATGACGCTCGAACAGGCGATTGCGTACGCGCTGGACGAGACTCCATCCTGAAGATCTGACCAGGCGGGTCTGAGAATGGCGCCTGTTCAGATCGCAAAGGGTTTGCGAGACCTTTTGGATCTGCTCCATGTTCCCTTTCTGTATTACGCGAACATCATCGACCAGTCCAAGGGGATCTTCACTTGTGCCCGAGCTTTGAGCAGGCAGATTAGCTCATATTACGGCTGGAGAATGCTGAACCTGGAGCCATTTTGGCCGTTCACCTCGCTATAGTTATTCATCACCCAAAGATTATTATCATAGGGGAGCATCTCAGACGGGCATTCCAAACTGGTCTCTCCTACGATGGAATTTGTTCCCGGATCGATTCGCAGGACAGTACCCTGATTTAAATCCCAGCAGGCTGTCGGGTCAGGGGAAATCGTCACCCAAATGGCTTTACCAGTATCGGTAACATGATAAGCAGTTGCTCCTGCATCGATCCTGGCAACCACTTGGTCGGCCGCAGGGTCAACCCTGTAAACAGTATCGCCCGCGGCAAACCACAGGCTGTTGGCCAGCAATGGCTTGTTTGGATCGACCGTATCGAGCGGGATCCTGGCAAGCACCTTTTCGCCGGCCAGATCGATCCGCAGGAGATTGCGCGCCAGATTGGGATGAACCGCATCCCAGGCCCACAACGCCCCATCCGCCACTCTCTCGGGCCTTACCAGGGGAATGGCTGGTCCCACCTGCCTGGTCTTGAGATCGATCCGCAAGGTAAGATTGCGATTGTAATCCCATGCGAACAGGGCCTGGTCATTCCCGACCATGGCATAGGTAGTGAAGTCTTCGCCATCCACCTGACCCAAGGGGATCCGTTCAGAAATTTGGTTGCTGGCAGGATCGATGCGTACCACCTCATGCGTGGCGACGGAGGTTGCCCACACCGCCTCACTGGTCGCGACCGCCGCAACCGGATCCCCATAGGGGGTCAGGAATGGATCGCCAACCTTGATGGTTGCGAGTGTCTGCCTTGTGGCCAGGTCCCAGCGGGTGAGCGTGCCGGTAGTGGTTCCATCGATCAACCAGATGGAATCAAAGGCCAGGAGGGCATCACGATCCACTATAACGGGCAAGGGGATGCTGCCGAGGATCCTGCCGGCCTCAGGGAATGCGTGGGAGATTTGAGGGGTGAGGGTTTGAAAGGCTTGTGGGAGCCGCAGTGCTGAGGCAGCCTGCACCCGGTAGACAGCCAATACTAGAACGGCCAAAACCATTAAGGAAAACATCCATTTTCGAGCGTTCATTCTTTCTCCTATTCTTTAATCCACTGCACGTTTCCATCCGATGCAAATGCGTAAACTGGTGGTCTTCCTGCCCACGCTCATCAAAGCCGGCCGGACCGAAACCTAACCTTCAGCACACCGGGGGAGGCGCGGCAATCCGCATTCCGAACTGCCCTGGATGGCGCGGTTGCCAAAAGCCGTTTTGTCCGGGCTGACGCCAATCGTTAACGGACGGACCGCCTTACCATCCGCCAAGGTTTTATAGAACAGGCCATAGATGGGAGAGGTCAGATAAAGGCTTGAATTCCAGAGCAGCAAGCCACCGATGAAATAGGTGTTGGGAGCCCGGTCAGCCAGTGCAAGAATGGCTGCCCCGAGCACCAGGCAGAACAGTCCAATACCTGCCTCCCACAGGGTCACAGAGAGCGAATTGAGTGCACGGGTTTTGCCGGCCGTTTTGGGGGTACGCAGGAAGGCGGTTTTGAAGCGGATCAGCGCCTTGAAACTGGCCAGTGTGACCACCCAGCTTATGCTGAACATGCTATACATGGTACGCAAGGCCAGTCCCCACGAAAGTCCCTGGGTGCTGCGAATCACCCAGACAAGCCGCCACAGGCTCAGGAAGATGAAAATGCTGGCTAGGCTGATCCATGGAACGGTGATGGGCAGGATGGTGAAATGCGAGGCGACCAGCTTGATGATCCCTCCCGCTACCAGGAAGCACAGGAAAGTGAAATTGAATGCATCCGAGAACCATTGCAGGCATCCGGCCAGGTAGTAGTAGCGCTGTGCCTGGGTGAGGTGGTTATCCGGGTCGATCCAATGTGACCAGGGCATGAGGGATTCCCAGTATTTGCGCAGGATCTGGACATTGCCAAAACACCAGCGGAAGCGTTGTTTTTTCATGCCGGCGAAGTTGCAGGGCATCAGTCCGCGCCCAAGGCTCTTGTGGTAATACATGGATTTGTAGCCGAGTTTGAGGACGCGCAGGCTGGCTTCGGCATCTTCCGTGATACACCACTCGCTCCAGCCACCAATTTCCTGCAGGACCGATTTGCGGATCAGACCCATGGTTCCGGAGATAATGATGGCATTGCGTTCATTGCGCACCGGCATGGGTACGCTGAAAAAATATTCGTATGAGTAATACATTGGCTCCGATAAGGAGCCCGGTTCGAAATCCCGGTAATCCTGGGGTGCCTGGATGAAGGCCACCTTGGGATCAACAAAGGCCGGTACCAATTCCCGCAGGAAACACGGGTCTGCCAGGTAATCGGCATCGATGACGCCGATGATCTCCGCCGAGGGGCAGGTCTGGGCCAGGGCAAAATTGAGCGCGCCGGATTTATACCCCGGCCATTTATCCAGGTGCATGAACCGGAAACGCGGCCCCAGCGCGTGGCACAGTTCTTCGACCGGCTGCCAGGTTTTCTCCTGCGGGGTATTGTTGTCGATGACCAGCACCTCATAGTTGGGATAATCCAGGGCCGCCAGCGCCCGCAGGGTGGCTTCCACCACTTCCGGCGGTTCATCATAAGCCGGCAGGTGCAGCGAGACCATGGGCTGGAAACCCGGCGCCGGATTGAGATGCTCGATCCGGTTGTGCCAGCGCACCCGGCAGGTCACTTCGATGTTTTCAAACATGTGCGTCAGGCCCAGCAGGGAAGCGGTGGCTTGAACGAACAGGAACATCAGGGCCGCGATGAAAGAAGCAGGTGGCAGATGGGCGGCAATGATGATGGAATAAGCATAGACCAGGAAGAGCGGTGTGAAGATGATGGTCATCGACCAGGCTAGTTGGCCGAAAGCATTCCAATCCCGCAGTCTCCAGATGCAAACCAGCCCCAGTGTGAAGGCCAGTCCGGTGAGAAAAATAACTTCATTCGGCTTGCCAAAGGTTTTCAAGGCCCAGATATCGCCCAGGCCAATTACAATGGATAGCCAGGCAAGAGAAAGAACAGGATGGGTCCGGCGCAGGCGCGTGCCAGCCAGCAGCATAACCACCACGCTGAAAATGAACCACGCCCCGGAGAGATACAATGCACGTGTGATCATGAGAACCTCCTATCAGGAGAGATTCGCCAGGAACAGTTTGCACAAGGGGATGGCGATTGCCAGCAGCCCGGCAACTAGTGCCCAAACGACCACCACCCGGATGGCATTTTCCCGGGACAATGGGCGGGAAAGGGCCAGTGCCAGTGCCCACAAGGCAGCCAGAGGGGCCAGGACGAGAGTCCCCAAGCCGGCTGGAGCCAGGCCCAAAAAGGCGAGTGCGAGCAGGCGAAAGACGGGTTTGAGCGGCTGTGCAGACCGGTCGAGCAGCGGTTTCGGAACATTGCGGTTCTTTGGCACGCTCAATTGCGCCCTGTTGCGGTCGGAAACCAGGAAGGCCAGATCGTTTTCGCCCTCATATTTCAAAATGAGCCTGTGGTCTGGTATGACCAGGTCGATATTATTTTGAGATAAAGTGGTTAGCATAGGCTATTTCCTTCTGAGTGGAAAAAGATTTGATGAACTCGATCGTTTATAGGATACCCATTTCAAGGATTCCTGTCTCCACCCTCCTGGTAGGGATTCTGGTATGGATTTTGGTAGGGATTTAAGCATCTCAATTTTCAAATCCCGATTTATAATAAATCATAATGTCTGGACGATTTGACCGCCCCGAACCCCTGGTCGAACCGCTCACCCACCGCGAGCGTGAGATCCTGTTGCGATTATCGAGCGACCTCTACAATCGCGAGATCGCCGAAGCCCTCAGCCTCGCCCCCAGTTCGATCAAATGGTACACCCGCCAGATCTATGCCAAGCTGGGGGTCAACAGCCGCAAGGCAGCCATCCAGCGCGCCCGGGAACTCGGCCTGCTGGAAACCAAAACCGGCCCGGTTCTATATCCACACAACCTCCCGGCCACCCTGACCCCCTTCGTCGGCCGGCAGGCCGAGCTGGAGCAGGTCCGCCAGTTGCTGGCCGATCCAGCCTATCGCCTGCTCACCCTGACCGGTGCGGGCGGCGTTGGCAAGACCCGCCTGGCCTTGCGGGCGGCGGATGAACTGCAGGCTAACTATCTACAGGGCGCCTGGTGGGTGGAACTGGCTTCGCTCTCCGATCCAGCTCTGGTGCCGCAAACGGTGGCAGCCGCCTTTGACCTGCGCCCGGATCGCGACCGGCCCTTCCTGAATGGTATAGTGGATTTTTTGCGTAGTAGGAACTTGCTGCTGGTGCTGGATAACTGCGAGCACCTGGTTTCTGCCTGCGCCTCCCTTGTCAACTCCTTGCTGCTAGGCTGTCCGAGCCTGCACATCCTGGCCACCAGCCGCGAAGCCCTGGGGATCGAAGCCGAGAGAACCTATCGCGTCCCCTCCCTGTCTTTCCCCGAACCCGGCGAAAAGATCTCCCCGGAAGACCTCACCAAGTATGCAGCCGTTGACCTGTTCACCCGCCGGGCCAGTGTGGCTTTGCCCGAATTTGAGCTGGACGAGGCCAATGCCGCAGCCGTGACCGGCATCTGCCGGCACCTGGACGGAATCCCCCTGGCGCTCGAGCTGGCTGCCGCGCGCCTCCATGTGATGGATGTAGATGAAATCGCTTCCCTGTTGGAAGACCGCTTCCGCCTGCTGGTCGGCGGCGACCGGGCTGCCCTGCCGCGCATGCAGACGATGCACGCCTCCATTGACTGGAGCTACCAGTTGCTCACACAGGCCGAAAAAACCCTGCTACGGCGCTTATCCGTCTTTGCGGGTGGCTGGAGCCTGGCAGCCGCCAGAGCTGTCTGTAGCGACGATACCTTCCTGGAAGCCGATATCCCGGATCTGCTCGGGCGGCTGGTGGACAAATCCCTGGTGCAGGTGTTGCGTAGAAAGGGTCAGGAGCTGCGTTACCGCCTGTTGGAGACCCTCCGGCAGTATACCCAGGAGAAACTATTGGATGCGGGGGAGCAAACCCCGACTCGCGACCGGCACCTGTCGTATTTTGTTTTCCTGGCCGAACAGGCTGCACCAGGTTTGGAGGGTCCAAATTCGATTACCTGGCTGGTGCGGCTGGATGACGAGCTTGACAACCTGCGCCTGGCCCTGGAATGTTCCCTGGTGAAGGACGTGGAAGCCGGCCTTCGCCTGATCACCCCGATCGGTAAGTTCTGGGAGGAACGGGGGCGCATGCGTGAACACTACGATTGGATCACCCGCCTGCTCGAGCGGCCCGAGGCGCAGGCCCACCCTCTGGCACACGCGCGTGCACTGGGGATGAAAGCCTCTGATCTGTTTTACCTGGGAGACCTTGACCAGGCCCGATCCTGTGCTGAAATGAGCCTGGATTTATCGCGCAAAATCGGGGACCGGCAAGGCGAAGCATACAGCCTGTATGTACTCTCACTTTTCCACCAGGGTGAAGCGTCGGCGCGCAGGCTTTTAGAAGAAAGCCTGGCCTTGTATCGAATATTGGGAGATAAGCCAGGTCAGGCGCGTGTTCTGCAAGATTTAGCCTTTACATATCATTATGATGCCAATACATATCAGGATGGCGCCAAACGTGTCCGCGCGCTTTTAGAGGAAGGCTTGGTGCTTTACCGGGAGGCGGGCGATCCGATCAATGTTTCTAGACATATGGTCGTCCTGGCTACTAAACTTATTCATTATGAGGATTATGCCGCCGCTCGAAAATTGATCGAAGAAGCCTTGCTAGTGCAACGCCAATTGGGACTCAAAGATGCGAAGCCAGCTACTCTGACCTTGTTTGGGCAGCTGGCTTTCTGGCAGGGTGATTGGCAGCAGGCACGCGCGTACTTAGAGGAAAGTATTGCATTATATGACGAGATCGGTGAATGCCGCATGAGTTTTTGGTCACATGTCCATCTTGCCTATGTATTTCTACGGCAGGGGGAACTCGCCCCGGCCCGCCACGGGTTCATGGACATCCTCGATCGATCTCGTAACATCGGAAGAATAATCGGAACGGTCTTTGTTCTTGAAGGGCTGGCAAGTCTGGCGGTGGCAGAAAATCGGCCAGCACGCGCCGCCGCCCTCTTCGCCTGGGCTGACGAAACGCGCCGGATGAGTGGAGATCCTCGTCCCAGGAACGAGCAGGCCGATGTGGACCGTGATCTCGCCGCCATCCGCCTTCAACTGGATGAGGCGACCCTGCAAGCCGCCCAGGCTGCCGGCCGGGCGATGACGCTTGAAGAAGCCATTGCGTTTGCCCTCAACGATCAAGATATGTAAGTGAGTGCACACCCTATATAACCGTCCCGAAGGTTTTTTTAGGCAACTTGGTTTCGCAGCGCAAACCTTTGGGAAAGTTTATAAATTTTCCCTCTTGACATATCAGAACCGATGTTCTAATATTGTGATGTATAGCTATGAAAACATCCACCCTTCTCCAACAGCATTCCCCTTGGGAATCACTGTTTATCCTCCATTTATTGTCATTCTTCCCTCCGCCCCTTATTCGTTTCTCATTGAATTCAAATAAAGTGACTTTTATTCACTTTGCAAATCGTCAACCGCAAATCAAAAATTATTCGTTCCTCTTCGTTCCGCGTAACGAATACCTAGAATCATTCCTCCCCCATATCCTCCCCACCCAGATCCGGCAATTCCTTCTCAATTTCTTCCGGGCTCTGACCCTTCTCCAGCCGGTCCACCACCTCATTGAATTCGGGCGGGATATCCTCCCCCATTTCATATCCCATCTTGCGCATCATGCGCCCCATTGCCCGGGGATCATTTTCCAATCCGGCTAGGGCGGATGGGTCGGAAAAATCGCTGGACAGGCTGTCCAGGCGGCTTTCTTCCGATTTCGTCATGCGTACATGCGGAATACCCCGGCGGACATTTTGGCTTTTACAATGAGAGCAGGTGACGGGACGAGTGCCGTATTCGGAGAACGTCATGAACACGTCGAAACGTTGGTGACAGTCTAGGCAAATATAGTCGTAGAGAGGCATAGCCATATTTTATCGCTTTTTTTCAACCTCTGGCTTTCGGTTACAATAGACCCATGACTGAATCCGAGTTCAACCTCCATAAACCCCAGCCCTTGCTGATTGTCATCTCTGGGCCTTCAGGCGTAGGGAAAGACAGTGTATTGCAAGTCATGAAAGCGCGCGGCCTGCCATTCCATTTTGTTGTCACTACCACCACCCGCCCGCCGCGCCCCGATGAAGTCCATGGCAAGGATTACTTCTTTGTATCCAAGGAAGAGTTTGCCCGGATGATCGAAAACGATGAATTCTTTGAGTATGCGATCGTTTACAAGGACTATAAAGGCAACACCAAGAAGCAGGTCCACGATGCCCTGGCATCCGGCCAGGATGTTGTTATGCGCCTGGATGTTCAGGGTGCAACCACGGTCCGCAAACTGGCGCCGGAGGCAGTGTTGGTTTTCCTGACTACGCAAAGCGAACAAGAATTGGTGAATCGGCTGAAAAACCGCAAGATGGATACCGCCGAGGACTTGAGCCTGCGCATCGCCATGGCGCAGCAGGAACTCAAGCGTGCCGTCGAGTTTGATTACGTCATCGTCAATGCGGATGGCTGCCTGGGCGAGACAGTGGATACCGTCGTAGCAATTATCCGGGCAGAGCATCATCGTGTGAATCACCGTAAAGTGAATCTGTAGATATAGAGGGGCACAATTATAGGTTACCCATGAATCAAAATCCAACCCCCGATCAATACCCGCAACCGCCGCAGCCGCGCACCATCCAGGTGGCTGTGCCGAATGTAAAGCCGTACGTAACGTATGCCATCCTGGGTTTTACCGTTTTTATCTACCTCTTGCAGCTCGCCGGTCAGTATCTGCTCCCGGCCAGTCTCGTTAATTCTTTGATTGCCCCCTTTGGTTTATCGGTCACCCTTTTCGGTACAACTGATATCGCTGCGATCATTGGTATGAAGGTTAATGACTTAATCCGTGCTGGTCAGATCTGGCGCCTCATCACGCCAGTCTTTTTGCACGATTCCACTCTGCCTTATGGACTCCTGCACATCGGTTTCAACATGTACGCCCTGTTCCTGTATGGGCGTGGACTGGAAGGCCGCTTCGGCCACTGGCGTTTTACCCTGCTCTACTTCCTCTCGGCGTATGCCGGGAACGTGCTGTCGTTTTTGCTGACGCCGGGTTCTTCGCTGGGAGCCTCCACAGCCATCTTCGGCCTGCTGGCGGCGGAAGGAATTTTTATTTTACAGAACCGCCAACTGCTCGGGAATCGGGCTAACCGCGCCCTGATGAACGTCCTGTACATAGCCGGTATCAACCTGCTGATTGGTTTCAGCACCACCGGTATTGACAATTTTGGGCACCTGGGCGGCCTGCTGGGCGGGGTACTTTTCACATGGTTCGGAGGTCCACGCTGGAAGGTGGAGGGATTCTACCCGTCCATCCGGCTGGTTGACGACCGCGAAGGCCACGGCGCGTTTGCAGGGACAGTGGCCGTATTGCTGTTTTTTATTCCGCTGACCGTGTTAGGATGGATTTGGATTGTGAAGTGAGCATTTAGCCAGCCGGTCTCATTTTCCAGCTTATTATTGAATATGACGCGAAAATCCACCTCAACCACGATCCGTGATGTCGCCAGATATGCGGGGGTTTCTGTTGCGACGGTCAGCCGATACATGAATCACAGGGAACTTGTATCGCAAAGCGTGGGGGATCGAATTTCCCAGGTGATGCTGGAAGTGAACTATATTCCCCGTGTAGCTGCTCGCCAGTTAGCCAAGCCAGAAACACGCGCGGCCGGGTTGGTGATCACGGATATAATGAATGATTTTTTTGCCCCGCTGATTAATGGAGTCGCCACAGTTTTTAGTGAGAATAACTACAACCTCCTTGTTGCCGTCTCCAGGGCGGAAATGCGGAATAAAAATATCCCCTCGCCTATTGGCCCGCACAACACCGATGGCACCCTCGTTTTCGCCAACAGCCTCTCGGAAGAGCAATTGATTGACTTGTGCAAGATGCATTTCCCGGTGGTCCTTCTCTATCGTACCTCCCCGCTCAATCTGAAAATTCCTCATGTTATTGTAGAAAATAAAATCTCCACCCAAAAAATAATAGATCACCTGATTGAAGTGCATGGAAGAAAGCGTATCATGTTTTTCCAGGGACCCAGGGACCAGGAAGACTCTCACTGGCGTGAATTAGGATACCGGGCTTCCCTAGCCGCCCATGGCCTTCCAATCGACAATGAACTGATCCTGCCCGGTGAGTTTGACAATAACGTGGCGTATAAGGCCCTCCGAGATTATTTGACCAAAGGCATTCATAATTTCGATGCCATCTTTGCCGGCAACGATGATGCTGCCGTTGGTGTGATGACTGCCTTGGGGGAAGTTAATCTCCGTGTTCCCGAGGATATTTCGGTGGTCGGATTCGATGATTTTCACTTGGCACCGTTTTTACAGCCACCCTTGACGACCATTCAGGCCCCCACAGAAAAAGCTGGGCGAGCAGCGGCTGGACAATTATCAAAATTATTCAAAAAGGAACCTATCGGCCAAAAAATCCTCCTGCCCACAAAAATTGTACTGCGTCGTTCCTGTGGATGCAATTACCAGTCATCCGATCTTTCAAAAATCCATTAGCATCCTAAAATGCCATTTCGATTGATGAAAGTTAGTCAATTTGATCTGTCAGCCACACTTTTTCCCCAATTCGTATGTTGACTCTTCCTTTTATAGCCTCTATAATGCTTCCAGATGTCGCTTTACGACCTGTGCCTGGCTTGGAACTGGGAGTATGATGCCGACTTCGTCCACCTGATCGAAGTTGCCAGCTCAGCGCGCGGATTATCACTCTTGCAAGTTACACCGGGGTCCTTGGATCAGGTGTTGGCAGAATTGGAAAACGGGGAAATTACCTACAGAACCCTACTCGATCGTGCTTCCGAATCCGACCCACGCTTCCAACCCCTGGTGGATTGGGCAACCCGGCATAATTCATTTCACATCAATCCCCAAAAGCGGACCATCTGGTCAGGGGATAAAGCCACCATGCACCTGGAATTCATCAGCCACGGCCTTTATACTCCGTACACGATCATCCTTTCCCCATATGCCAAACATACTTCCATTAATCCATGTAACCTGGGACCGCTGGGCGGGAATTTCGCCATCAAACCGGCCTGTGAAGGTGGCGGCAATGGAGTGATCCTTGAAGCCACCTCCTGGGAGCAGGTGCTGCAGGCGCGCCAGCAATATCCAAACGAGAAATATCTTCTGCAGGCGCGCGTTACCACCCGGATCTTGGACGGACGCCCGGCCTGGTTCCGGGTCCTCTTCTGCGATGGAGCAGTCTATCCGTGTTGGTGGGATCAACACACGCACATCTATGTGCGTGTCACGGCAGAGGAAAGGGCCCGCTTCGGCTTACGGAGCCTGCGCCAGATCCCGGTCCAGATCGCCCAGATTTGTGGCCTGCACCTGTTCTCCACCGAAATCGCCATGACGGAGGACGGAGCCTTTCTGGTTGTGGATTATGTCAACGACCCTGTGGACATGCGGCTCCAGTCGAAGGCTGCCGATGGCGTACCGGATGTTTATGTGGAAAGCATCGTCGCCCGGCTGGTGCGGTTGGCGGATGCACATCGGACTAATTCATAGCAATTGTGGGTAAGATTAATCAGCATGAAGACCCGGTCCTGTTAAAGGATCGGACTTGCTGGTCCCGAGTGCATTGATAAAAAAGATACAATGTTTACATAATTAGGGTGAATTTTACAAGATTTTTTCAGGTTCATCTCATCTTCTTCTGGGAAAATAAAAGGTTAGAGACTATAATTTTTTAGGAGCTGGTTCTTTTCGTTGCCATCCAATCGCGACTCAGGCCAAATCCTTTAGATAAAAAATGGACAAACCATCTATTTCAAGGTCAGAATTTTGGCGGCAACGCCTCCTTCCAAAGTTGCGAGGCGTGATTCTGTTTGTCCTGGGAACAGCAGCCGCTCTCATAGGGCTGTTGATTTACCACCTTCTGGTCCCCAGTCCGTACCAATTAACCACCAACGATGTGAGTACCGCCGTGAACCAGGTGCTTGCCTCCGCTACACCTCCTGCACCTTTCTCGGAGGATGTATATCAGATTATCCAGCCCTCACTTGTTTTCATCCAATCCAAGATTCCGGGAAGCGATGGAAAGACAGATGACAACCTGGGAACCGGAACCATCATTGATGCGAACGGCGATATCCTGACCAGCCTGCATGTTGTTGCAAACGCGACCGATATCCAGGTAGTATTCGCGGATGGAACAACCTCGACCGCGACAGTGGCGAACCAACAATCGGAGAATGACATCGCCGTTTTGAAGGCGGACAAACTTCCGGCTGAGGTAATCCCCGCCGTCCTGGGAAATCCTAATGCCATGCACGTGGGCGATGAGGCCTATGTTGTCGGTAATCCATATGGTTTATATAGCTCGATGAGCGCAGGCGTTATCTCCGGATTCAACCGGACTTTTCAACCTACCGATAGCAATTTAACCCTCAAGAGTTTGATTCAAATTGACGCGGCCGTGAATCCTGGAAACTCAGGAGGCCCATTGTTAAATCGCAACGGTGAAGTCATAGGTATTGTCGAAGGCCTCGTAAATCCAATCGATCAAAATTTCTTTGTGGGCATTGGATTTGCTATACCGATTAATGTCGCCGGTGGAGCTGCCGGATTACCTCTAGATTGAATGCGGGAGCTTGAAATGCCCTCACGATTTAGAGATTTTGATTGCTTTATTGCTTCTACCCATGGTTTCGCTAAGCTAGACTTTATCCATTCTTAAACAGTCAAGGTGTATAAAAAGTGGCATTAAACAGGTAATTGAGCACATCGGGCTGCATTTTTCTAACATCATAACGTTTATGCGATAGCTGAAAAT
>JBEKVG010000025.1:0-12749 GCA_049514195.1 Anaerolineales bacterium
CTGGTTTTCGCATTGTGGAATTCACGCCTGATCTTGTTCTCCCAGGCCCACTCCTGCCAGGCCATCATCCCAAGACCCACCAGCACGATCGTCAGGAGAATCCCGGAGAATACCGGCGGCCAGCTCCAAAACCAAATTACCCCCAGCCAGGCGTAAGGGATTTTCTTGAGGAACAGGTAAGGCACACCCAGGATGAACCGTTCAAGCACTCTCATGCGGAATCCTTCAACTCGGAATATCATGTTCGGTGGCTAATTGATAATTATACATTGTACTGCGCAGTGACCATGTATAATGGGATGGTAAATTAACTCATCTTTCCTTAATCCTTTTTAACTGGTTACCTTACCTCTAACCCTTTCTCCCCTCTCCCCTTCCCTCCATGCCCACCCTCACCCTCACCACGGACTTCGGCCTCAAAGATGGCTTTGTCGGCGCTATGAAAGGCGTCATCTGGAGCATCTGCCCGGCTGCGCAGATTGCTGATATCAGCCACTCTATTTCCCCGCAGAACGTGCTTGAGGGTGCCTTTGCCCTCGAACGCGCTTATCCTTTCTTCCCGGCCGGCTCGGTTCACTTGGCAGTCATTGACCCCGGCGTCGGCACCCTGCGCCGTCCCATGGCCGCCCGCCTGGGCGCGCACTATTTTGTCGGTCCGGATAATGGTCTGTTCACGCCCATGTTCACAGACGCCGAAAAGAACGGCTGGCCGCTCGAGATCGTCCACCTGACGAACGCGCAATATTTCCTCCCGGAGGTCAGCCACACCTTCCACGGGCGGGATATCTTCGCCCCGGTGGCTGCCCATCTCGCCAACGGCATCCCTCTGGCAGACTTGGGACCTGCCATCACCGACCCAGTCCGGCTGTCCATGCCAAAGCCCGAAAAGACCCTTACCGGTTGGCGTGCCCACATCACCGTGGTGGATGTCTTCGGCAATCTGACTACCGATTTGCCTGCCGCCGCGCTGGCAGACCATACTCATGTCATCTTTCATCTGCATGGACGGGAAGTGCGCGGCCTGGTCGATTCGTACAGTCACGCGCAGCCCGGTGAGCTGGTCGCCCTGGTGGACAGCGAAAACTACGTCGAGATTGCCATCGTAAACGGCAGCGCAGCCCATGTCACTGGAGCGCAGGTTGGCGATGTGGTGGAGGTAATAACGATTTTGCATAGCACCCTTTAGCACCTCACAAGCGAAATCCTTGTTTTTTGTGCAAGAATTTTCACTATAAAAGATACGAGGGTTTTTATTATTTTCCTTTGCCTGCACTTGCGCATGTACAAGTGTGTCCCGCCTGCCCCCGTGCTTTGGGGGTCGTGAACTTCGTGGTTATATCTTTTTAGCTTCAGCTTGTCCGGGTTAGAGTAGAATAGAACTGCAAGCCGATTGTGGTGTTAGTGATTAAGCATCCATGACTTCCGAAGCCCCTCTGGTTATCGAAAATCTCTCCTTCCGGTATCGCGACCGGGAAACCACCGCCATCCGGGATATTTCTTTCTCTGCAAACCCGGGCGAGGTTTTGCTGATTGCCGGCGCAAGCGGCTGCGGCAAAACCACGCTCATTCGCTGTATCAACGGTCTGATCCCACGCTCCTATAAGGGCGAGCTGTCAGGCCGTATTTTATTGCATGGACAGGAAACCACCGGCTGGCCGCTGGCCAAAATCTCCCAGACAGTCGGGACGGTTCTGCAAGACCCGGAGCGCCAGATTCTGGGGACAAAGGTATTGCATGAAGTCGCTTTTGGGCTGGAAAATCTGGCCATGCCGCGTCCGGAAATTATCACCCGCGTGGATGAATCGCTCCATTATCTCAATATATCCTACCTGCGTGACCGTGAGACCTTCAACCTGTCAGGCGGGGAGAAGCAGAAGGTGGCCTTGGCCGGCGTGTTGGCCATGCGCCCTTCCATTCTCCTGTTGGATGAACCGCTCGCCAGCCTGGACCCCGCCTCGGCCTACGAGACCCTCGACATGGTCCGCCGCCTAGCAGATGAGGGCATGACCGTCCTGATGGTCGAGCACCGTGTCGAGGATGTGCTGCGCATCCGCCCAGAACGGATCATGTTCATGTCCGCCGGGGAGATCAGGTATCTGGGGTTGCTGGAAGGCCTCGAGAAGGTGGTGGATTATCACGAAGTGAAGCTCCCGGCGAAGGCCATCATCCAACGCGCCGCCAGGGACCCGGCTCCGGCGGAGTTACATGTCCTTCCGGGTGTAACCGGCTGCTCCGCCGAAGAGGAGCCACTGGTCCGGTTTGAGCATGTTGCCTTTGGGTATGAAGCTGAAACAGAAGTATTACACGGGATCAACCTGGAGATCAAACGCGGCGACGTGATCGCCGTCCTGGGGCCGAACGGGGCCGGCAAGACGACTTTTGTCAAGCATGCCATCGGCCTGCTCAAGCCCAAGTCCGGAAACGTATTGGTGAACGGACGCGACACGCGCGAAGCCACCGTGGCGCAGATTGCCAGCACTCTCGGTTATGTTTTCCAAAGCCCCAGCCACATGCTCTTCGCCCCCACCGTGCGGGAGGAACTGGCCTTCGGGCCGAAAAACCTGGGACATCCCAAAGACCAGATTGAAAAGGAGGTGAAAGAGGCCCTACAGATTGTCAATCTTTCGGAAATGGAAAAAGATCCACCCCTGGCGCTGTCCTTCGGTCAGCAGAAACGCGTCAGTATTGCGGCCATCCTGGCCATGCACTCGCGCATCCTCGTAATGGATGAGCCGACTGCCGGCCAGGATTACCAGAACTACATGAGTTTCATGGATGCCATCCTGCAACTGCCCGGGTTCGAAGCCATTTTATTTATCACGCATGATGTCGACCTGGCAGTCATTTATGCCAACCGGATCCTGATGATGGCCGATGGCCGTATTGTTGCGGACGGTTCCCCGCACGAAGTGCTGGCCGACGTGAGACGGCTGGAAAAGTGCCGGCTCGTGCCCACCAGCCTGTTGCGTGAGAACCTGGAACGCTGGCCGCACACCGGACGGTTCCTGCGCGCCGAAGCCCTGGCGCACCAACCAGTTTGATAAAAAGGAGAGAATGCGATGAAAAAGCTTTGGTCAATCCTTGCGGCGTTGATCGTCACCCTGGTGGTAATTGTTATCGGGGTCTATTTCATCGACCCGCACCTGCAATATCCGATGGAGAAGTCCACGGTTCCTTTGAGGTTCCTGTTCGTAGTGATCGGCCTGTTGATTGCATTTGCCATCTACCTGGCCACGCGCGAAAATAAGGCCTGGGAAATCGGCACCCGCCAGGTGGTCTGGATGGCCATCGGCGCGGCCCTATATGCGGTTTTCTCCTGGCTGTTCAACGGTTCCGTTTTTGTGGTTCCTTCGGTCAGCCAGGTGGCCCTGCGCCCGGCAGTCGCCATCCCAATGTTCTTCGGTTACGCCTTCGGCCCGGTGGTAGGCTTCTTCACCGGCGCGGTCGGCAACATGTTTGGGGATGCCCTGACCGGTTTCGGCCTGAGCCCGCAGTGGAGCATTGGCAACGGCCTGATCGGCTTCATTGCCGGCCTGCCAATGCTCTTTGCCGACAAGAAGAAAAGCCTGGACTTGATTCTGATTGTCAGTGCGATTTTGTCTGTTCTGGCTGTGGGAATTTTCTTCTTCCACCGCAGTGAAACGAACCAGCTCTATTTTGCTGCCACCGAGCCCACCTCACTCCTGGCGGGTATTTCGATCATTATCGGTTTTGTGCTGGTACTAATCGTCCGTTTCGTTTTCCGCAAGAACATCGACCTTGCCACTGCGGTCACATGGGGCATGCTCGGGAATATTTTGGGCCTCGGCTTCGCCGCCATCTCCGATATCTGGATCAACGGCTACAGCCCTGCCACGGCCATCGTCGGCGAGTTCCTGCCGGCGGCTGGCCCGAACCTGATTTTCGCTGCCATTCTGGTCCCGCTGCTGGTGGTCGCCTACGCAGCTGTCCAGAAGCAGTCGGGTAGGTAATAGCTCGTCATTGCGAACCTCCTAAGCGAAGCGAGGGGGGCGAAGCAATCCCCTGGCCAATCCTTGAGATTGCTTCGTCGCTCACCTGCCCACACCGCAGGTGCGGGTCGCTCCCAGCAATGACAGAAAGCCAACCATGCTTGTCACCTGGCGATATCGCAAACGCAAGTCACTTATCCAATGGTTCGACCCGCGCGCCTGGATCATTTTCTACGGCTGCTTCCTGATCACCACCCTGTTCTTTTGGGACATCCGCTTCCTCCTGCCGTTGGTCGCCATTTCGGTCATTGTGCTCCTGACCTCCGGGTTGAAGTGGCGCGAGATTCGTCGTGCCTTCCTGTTCATCGTCGGTTTTATTTTCATTTTTACCTTCCTGACTTTCCTGACCGGGCGGGGCGGCTCGGAAGTCTATAAGCAGGAACACCTCATCCGCGAGTTCCGGGCCTCCTTCTCGATCCTGGGCTGGACTCCCAGCCTGAAGATCACAGTTGAGCGGGCCTTCTTTGCCGTAAGCCAGTTCGGGCGGGTATTCGGGATTGCCATCATGACCATCCTGATCCCGTACTCGCTTAACCCATCGCTCTACGGGATCACCTTCCGCGGTATTGGTCTGCCCGACAAGATTGCCTACGCTATGGATCTAACCATGCGCTTTATTCCCACTTTTGGCCGGGATTTCCAACTAACCATGGATGCCCAGCGGGCGCGTGGCTATGAGCTGGAAAAGATCTCCGGCGGGCTTATCGCCCAGGTTCGCAAGCTCGGGCCGATCTTCATCCCGGTTACCATTCACGCTATCATAGGCAGCGAAGACATCATCGATGCGATGGACCTGCGTGCCTTCGGTATTGGTCCGCGCACCTGGCTGGAACAACTCCATTACCATACCAGGGATTGGCTGCTGATCGCCTTTGGGGTCTTGATGCTGGTGGCAGGCTTCGTGCTGGTTTTCAAAGGATACGGGGGATTCTGGCTACCGGACGCCTTGCTGCACTTGGGCAGCGGCTGAAAACGGAAGGGTCTGCACTAAGCAGGCCCTTCCGTTTATGCAAGGAGTTCCTTCCAATCCAGTCCTTCGGCTGCTTTATGTAAGCGGTGGTTGTCATCCACGACGATATAAGTCAGGTTGGTAAACACTTTCTCCGCCAGACTGCGCCCCGCTTCCAACGGAAGAAGGTCATCCCGCCTGCCATGGACAATGATCTTCGGAATCGTTACCGGGTTTGGGAGGTGACCGGCAAATTCGGGTAAGGTCAATGCCGGGGCAAGCAGAACCAATTTTCGCACCTGATCTGGATGCTGCGTCGCAAAGAGGGCGGCCATCAGCCCACCCAGGCTGGAGCCGATCAGTGTCCAGCCGGTCTCAGACCCCAGGGTCGCTTCCAACTTTTTCATCCGCTTTGGCAGATCTCCCTCGAAATCGGGGGTGAGCATATCGGGAAATATTCCGCGCAGGATGCGGGCTTTATAAGTCTGGCTTTTATCCCCGCTGGAGCCGTGGATGAAAAGGAAGTGAGTGGCGTCAATCATGGGCTGATTATACAGAGAATCCTGGCTTCTCGATGCGACGCAAGCACCCCAATATGCAATTGTGCTATATAATCTGGGATGTTCTGAAGCGCTTTCACCTCTGCCTGGCATATCGTGTCCGGCAGATGTAGGGAGGCTGGTCATTATTCTCAGGAGAAAATATGCAGGCCATTGCCAAGGATGTTTACATTGAGGATGAGTATCTGGGCGTGACGCTGGGAGTTATTTCCCTACCCCACGGGCTGCTTCAGATAGACGCACCGCCCTTCCCGGAGGATGCACGCACCTGGCGCGCAGCCCTCCTTAGCTTAGGAGGTGGTGCCGAGCGCCTGCTTGTCAACCTTGATGCGCATCCAGACCGTACATTAGGCGCGCGGGCGATGGATTGCACCATCGTTGCCCATGAGAAGACGGCCCAAGTCTTCCGGACCCGCCCCAATACCTTTAAAGCTCAAGGGGAAGAAACTGGTGCTGACTGGGAAAGTATTCCTGGCCTGGGGAACGTCCGCTGGATATTGCCGGAAATTACATTCAGCCACCAGATGACCATTCATTGGGATGATAATGCTCCCATTGTTCTGGAGCATCACCCCGGACCTTCTGCCGGAGCAACCTGGGTTGTGTTGCCGGAGGAAAAAGTTGTCTTTGTTGGTGATGCTGTTCTGCGCAACCAGCCTCCTTTCCTGGCTGGGGCAGATTTAGCTGCCTGGTCGGAAACAGTTAAGCTCTTGCTTTCACCCGCCTATCGTGGCTGGCTGGTGGTCAGCGGACGAGGTGGGCTGGTGAATGTGGAAATCATCCGTGCACAAAGGGACTATCTAGAACAGGTTTCACACAAGCTTGAAAAACTGGCGCAGAAGAAAAGCCAACCGGAAGCCGTGGAAAACCTGATCACACCTCTTTTAAATCCATTCAAAATTCCCGCCAATCTTCACCAAAAATACGCACAACGCCTGCGGTATGGCTTGTATCATTATTATGGCCGGCATTTCCATCCCGCTAGCAATATTGCAGGGGAGGAGTGAATCTTCCATGACAGGGCTTTACCAACCTGTTTTTGAACTGACCAGAGGAAACATCGTTGAATCCACTCATTTTGGGGCAGTGGCAGTCGTCGATTCGAGTGGCCGTTTACTTGCCTGGTATGGCGATCCCAAAGTAGTGACCTTCATGCGATCCAGTGCCAAACCGCTCCAGGCATTGCCATTTATTGAACGTGGCGGTGACCAGACCTTCCACCTGACCTCCAAGGAAGTCGCCATCCTGTGTGCCTCGCACGAAGGCACCGATGAGCACGTTGAAGTAATCAAGGGCATCCAGGCCAAAGTTGGCGTGCAGGAGAGTGACTTGTTGTGCGGCACACACCTGCTCACACACCTTCCCACCGTCGAGGCAATGAGAGCCCGCAGCGAAACTCTGACCCCGAACCGGAATAATTGTTCCGGAAAACACACAGGCATGTTGGCACACGCCCGCATGCGCGGACTGCCGATTGCGGACTATATCAATCCAGAACACCCTGTCCAAAAAACCATTTTGGAAACTTTTGCTCAAATGTGTGGGACGGAACTGGAACGGGTGGAAATTGGCACGGATGGTTGCTCTGCTCCCAATTTTGCCGTTCCGCTTTCCAATGCCGCCCTGGCATTTGCACGCCTGTGCGACCCGCACAGCCTTTCGCAGGAACGGGCCGCGGCGTGCCGCCGGATTACCTCGGCAATGATGGCAAATCCGGTCATGGTCAGTGGAATAAAACGCTTCGATACGCGCGTGATGGAAGTCTGCTCCAAGCGTATTGTGGCAAAGGGTGGCGCGGAAGGCTATATGGCCATGGGGATTTTGGCTGGAGCACTGGGGGCGGAATCGCCCGGAATTGGGATCGTTTTTAAGGTTGCTGACGGTGACCTGACGGTGCGCAATGCTGATGGTAGTTACTACAACCGTGTCCGCCCGGCAATGGCGCTGGAAATTCTCAAGCAACTCGGCTACGTTTCCGATAAAGAATTGGAAGCATTGGCCGAGTTTGGACCGACCAGACCAGTCACCAATGCACGGAAAATTGTGGTGGGAGAATCCCATCCGGCATTTTTACTCCAACGGGAATAATCAAAGCAGGGGCGGACGATCGTCCGCCCTTTTGTATTCCACATGAACACACTGACCGATTCGTTTTTGCAGTCTTTGATTGCCCAACTGGAGGACGAGAATACCATCGGCGTGACCTTGACAGGCAGTTATGCACGTGGGGAAGGCGGGCGATACAGCGATGTGGATATCCATCACTACATTCGGAAAATACCTGCCAAGGTAACTGAAACATATTTTCTGCGCTACATCAATGATTATTTGGTGAGCATCACCTTGATCACGCTGGAGGCGGAGAATGTCTGTCTACGAGATCCGCAAAAGGCTATTTGGGCTGTTCCGGGTCTCCGCCACGAACACATTCTGCTCGATAAAGATGGCTCAATTGCAGCGCTTATTGAATCCGCTTCAAAAACCACCTGGGAGCAACTGCAGACGGATGCCGATGCCTATGCTTCCTGGAATCTCTCCGGCTGCGCCGAAGAAATCCATAAGATCCTTGCTGGCCTGGAGCAGCGGGATGAGTCGAAGACGCTGTACGCCCTATGGGGGTTGACGCGTGGGTTGGCGGACACCCTGCTGGTTCAGCGTGGAATACTCATCCCAACCGAAAATGCCTACATTGACCTCGCCCAAGCTGCGGCCGGCTGGACATCCGACTGGACACACCAGTTCCGGCTGGCAATCGGACTCGACCCGCTTCCATCACAGAAATCGGCTTTCATCGGGTACGGAGTTGCCGGTCTGCGTTTGTTCTGTGAGACTGCCAGGCTCCTGCAGAATATCCTCCTGCCCGAAGATGCCGCCGTGGTGAACCGGACAGTGGGAATTATTGCAGAGGCCGGATACTGATGAAAATGTCCCAGCTCGCCAGCGAAGTCCATCACCGCCTGCTAGAATTCTATGGGCAGCCCACCTGGCGCCATCCCTTGCCACCGGTGGACGAGCTTGTCTCAACAATCCTTTCCCAAAACACCAACGATATCAATCGTGACCGGGCATTCGAGTCGCTCCGCCGGCATTTTCCAACCTGGGAGGCAGTCCGTGATGCAAACCCAGAATCCGTTATTGCCGCCATCCGCCCGGCCGGGTTGGCCAACCAGAAGGGACCGCGCATCCAGCAGGTACTGCGGGAGATCACCCGCGAACGTGGTTCGCTTGAATTGGACTTTCTCAAAGATCTGCCCCTGGAAGAAGCGCGTGCCTGGCTGATGAAATTTAAGGGCGTCGGTCCAAAGACGGCCGCGATTGTCCTGCTTTTTTCGTTGGGGCGTCCGGCCTTTCCGGTGGATACACATATCTATCGAGTCACCGGTCGCGTTGGCCTACGCCCGGAGAAAATGACAGTTGAAGATGCACATGTTCACTTGGAAAAGTTATTCTCTCCAGAGACATATTATGCCGCCCATCTGAATATCATCCGGCTAGGGCGTGAAATCTGTGCTGCCCGCAAGCCCGCTTGTGAGCGCTGTCCACTTCAGGAAATCTGTAATTATGCAAATGTAATTACCGAGACCGGCGGGAAGTTGCTTTAACTCCTGAGCAATGCTAGCAGACCATCCGGGTAGACAGGGGGCTTTCCCGGGCCGAACTCACCCAGCCGTTTCCAGACCGCTCTGAACGGTTGACCAAACTCATCCCCCTGGATGATTTCTTTTGCATACATGCTGGAGTCGCACAGGTGTCCATCGTAGACCAAAACAATCTCATGCCCACCCCGGCCTTCGTACGTGAAGATGTTTTCTAGCATACCCAGATACCTTACCTCGGTCATGTCCGCGCCAATTTCCTCGCGGAACTCGCGCCGTACCGTTTCATCACCGTGTTCGCCAAACTCAATCGTCCCGCCTAACGGCCGGTAGAAGGTCTGGGATTTCTTACTGTCATGACCTTCCGCAACCAAGATACGGTCGCCGTCCCGGCAGACGCATATAGCGATTGAGCGGATGATTGCTTCTCTCATCATTCCTCTTGAAGGGCAAGGTTCCGTCGCCTCTATGAAATTCTTGCCTGCATTGACCAAGGGCCGGTCCACGTCACGGTCACCGGGATGACTTTACCGCACAAATCCTGCTCGGCCTCCACAAAGACCAGTTTATTTGTGGGCGTGCGGCCGCGCCAGCGACCTTTGACCTTATCTTCAAACAACACGTCCACCTTTTTACCAAGATACCGGCTGTTTTTCTCGCCTACAATCTTTTCCTGCAACGTCTCCAACATCCGGAAACGGCGCATTTTGTCCTCTTCCGGCACGTCGTCGGGAAACCGGCGTGCGGCCACGGTACCTGGTCGCACAGAATAACGTGCTAGGTGGGCCACATCCAGGCGCAAATCTTCAAGAAGGTGGTAGGTCTCCATGAATTGTATCTCGCTCTCGCCAGGAAAGCCTACGATGATGTCGGTGGCAATGGAACTGCCGGGGATGTGTTCCCGGATTTTTTGAACGATATTCCGGTATTCGGCTTGGGTATAGCCGCGCCGCATGTTTTTCAGCACCTTATCATCCCCGGCCTGGACTGGGATTTCGATATGTGGCATAACTTTGGGAAGTTCTGCCACTGTGTCCATGATATCTTCACCAAAATAATTCGGGTGGGAGGTAAGGAAGCGGATGCGTTCCAGTCCTTCGACCTGGTGGAGAATTCGCAGCAGTGCAGTCAGATTCGGACCTTCGGGTAGATCTTTGCCGTACCGGTCAACGATCTGGCCAAGCAGGGTGATTTCCTTGACGCCCTGCGCCACCAACGCACGCACTTCGGCGAGCACATCCGCAGCCGGGCGGGAGCGTTCAGCACCACGCCGGGATGGGATGATGCAAAACGTACAAGCGTGCGAGCAGCCCAACACAACCGGTACGTACGCCGAGACCAGTTTACCGCGCTCATGCTCCGGCAGAACCAGGCCTGCCTCGAGCGTAGGCGAGAGGTCGCTATCCATAACAGCAAACCTGTTGCCGGTCTCGTAAGCTTCGAGGCTGCGCGCCTCTCTTCGGGTCAAAAACGCGACCAGCGGCCCAGGGTCCGAAGGCGGGGAAAATATATCCACATAGGGGAAGCGCATGCGCAGGTTCGCCTCATCCCGAATCCCAACCAGGCAGCCCATCAGGTTGATGACCAGTCCTGGCTTCTTCACCTTGAGCGGCTTGAGCGAACTGAGATGGCCATAGGCCCTATCCTCAGCAGTTTGACGTACAACGCAGGTGTTGAGGACTATCACATCGGCTTCTTCGGCCTTGTCAGTAAATGCATAGCCCAGGCGTTCCAGGGCAGACCCGACGCGCCGGGAATCGGCCACGTTCATCTGGCAGCCCTCGGTCCAAACGGAATACTTTTTCATCCTGCTCCATAAGAAATCAGCCTGCCTCGGAGATATATGACGCAGGACTATGTGGGGGCTAAATTATACCAAGTTTGTCTCCATTTTAAATAATAAGAACCAGGCAGAGGTGCATCTTATTTCTGGGGCAGCGGAGTCCAATGTCTCCAGACATTGGAGTACGACAGTGCCACAACTCCAAATTCGGGAGATTTTGGAGTCCGGATTGATCTTCTTGGGAAACTTACCCCAAATTTAAGGTACATCCACCCCGTCAGGATTACCTTGACACCCCTTGGATGGTGCATATAATCAGTCCTATCCAACAACTTGCCCGGAGACAAGTAACCGTTCCGCTGTTCAGCGACCTGCCGGTCGGTGCGAGGCAGGCAGCCAGGTGGTGAAATCCACTCCGGCCTCTCGAAAGAGACAGTTGCTCTCGCAGGGGTACGCCAGATTACGAGGCTACCGTAAGAGAGCCGGGTCTGCCCGTTAGCGCGCAGCCGAGACCCCCACCCGGCCTCCCCCATTTTCTGCGAAAATGGGGGAGGTGGTCCGAAGGACCGGAGGGGGTGAAAGCAGGTGGCACCACGAGACGCCCCCATGTACCGGAACGACCGTTCCGGTGCTCGTCCTGCAAATGGACCGGGGCGTATTCTTTTTTGCTACCGTACATCTTTTCAGACAGACACGTTTTTCATCACAAATGGGACGAATTCGCCGAATTTTCCGAATGCTATTCACAAGATATTCGTGTTATTCGCCTATTCGTGCTATTCGTGATTAAAATATACGGTAGAGAATTCTTTTCTCTTTTCAAAGGAGGTGTGTTATGTTAGACATGAATCTCATCCGCGAACAGCCCGACCTGGTTCGCAAAGCCTTGCGTGACCGCCAGATGGACCTCTCACCTGTGGATGCCATTCTTAAGTTGGACGAGCGCCGAAGGGGCATACTGACCGAAGTAGAGGCTCTCAAAGCCGTGCGGAATGCAGTCTCCAGGGAGATCAGTCAGATGAAGGATGCAGCCTCCCGCCAGTCGAAAATCGAGGCGATGCGTGCGGTAGGTGAAAAGATCGCAGTTCTGGATAAGCAGGTGTCTGAAGTCGAGCAGGAACTCAAGTCCATCGCCTCGACCATTCCCAACATCCCGGATGGACGCACACCGTTCGGCAAGGATGATAGCGAGAATGTGGTCATCCGGACGGTGGGAGCCCTGCCGGAATTCGATTTTCTGCCAAAACCACACTGGGACCTGGGGCCGGCGCTCGGCATTCTTGACTTTGAACGCGGCGTCAAGATCACCGGTTCGCGCTTCTATGTCCTCAGCGGCGCCGGGGCACGCCTCCAGCGGGCGCTGATTGCCTATATGCTCGACTTGCACATCCGCCAGGGCTACACCGAACAGTACACGCCTTTTATGGTCAAGTCGGCCACGCTTTTTGGCGCCGGACAACTGCCGAAATTTGCCGATAACCTGTACCATGATGCGGAGGAAGACCTGTGGATGGTACCGACCGCTGAAGTGCCCCTCACCGGCCTGCTTATGGATGAGATACTTGACGAGGCACAACTCCCCCTGCGGTACACCGCCTATACGCCCTGTTTCCGGCGTGAGAAGATGAGTGCCGGGCGGGATGTCCGCGGTATCAAGCGCGGCCACCAGTTCGACAAGGTCGAGATGTATATTTTCAGCAAACCGGAAGAATCCGACGCCATGCTCGAAAAGATGTGCGCAGATGCCGAGGCCACCTGCACTGGCCTCGGCCTGACCTACCGTATCAAACGCTAGTGCACCGGCGACCTTGGATTTGGTGCAACGATGACATATGATGTCGAGGTTTGGGC
>JBEKVG010000026.1:0-12536 GCA_049514195.1 Anaerolineales bacterium
ACGGGATCGTTCGTCTGCCTGAAGTTTAAGAATATTCAGTCCCTTAAACCAGACCTCACCGGCTGTCACTGTATAGGATGGATGCCCCATCAGGGTATATGCCAGCGTGGATTTACCGGTGCCATTGGGGCCCATGATGGCGTGGGTTTCCCCCTGTTTCACCGTCAGGTCGAGGCCCTTCAGGATTTCCTTGCCTTCGATGCTGACGTGTAGATTCTGGATGACCAACTCGGACATAAATACTCCTTTTACGACCTTTTACCTGACGAGCAATAATTATAGCAAAATACCTGAAAAATGTCAATATTTATCATAATTTTCTAGTTTATTAACCATAAGGTACCGTCCCGAAAATACCTTCGAGCCGCGCTTTGATGTGATATTGACCTTCTCATTACAAATTTTCAGAGGCTATCTTGTAGGAAAGAAAATGGAATGACGTAATTGAATATTTATGATAATTATCTATATTATTGACAAAGTCCAAACAGACTGTTATACTCCAATTTATGAAAAGCACCCGTGATCGCATCCTGCAAACCCTGCTGCGCCAGCCGCGCACCACCATCAACGAACTGGCTGTGGCAGTTGGCATCAACCCCATTTCGGTACGGCATCACCTGACCAATTTACAGGTCGAAGGTTTGGTGGGTAATGATGAAGAACGCCACGGGGTCGGGCGGCCACGCCTGGTCTACTTCCTCACCGAAATCGGCATGGAGCACTTCCCCACGCGTTACTTGCGCCTCACCACCCGTTTGCTGGCGCAAATGAAGGAAAGCATGCCCGAGCCGGTGGTTCGCAAGCTCTTCGCCGAGATGGCGGACGGGCTGGCGGAAGAATATACATCCCAGATGAAAGGCCTGAACATGGAGGAACGCCTCAACCTGGCCAAATCCCTCCTTACAGAAGAAGGTTTCAACATTGAATGGGAGAAAACCGGCGGGCAATACCGCATCCATGAAATCACCTGTCCGTACCTACAGATTGGCCAGAGGCACCCGGAAGTCTGCACGGTCGACCAGACGCTCATCTCCAAGATGCTGGCAGTTCCAGCTGAAAAGGTCCAGTGCGTATTACAAGGGGATGCACTTTGCACCTACGTGGTCCAGGTAGAGATCTCTTCAAAATGAGCACTGAATCTCCTGCCAATCCGATCCATTGGGATATACACGATACGCATCCGGAGCTGGTGACCCCGCTGCGAGCCAAACTGGCCGAAGTGGTTGACCCGGAAATTGCCCTGAATGTCATCCAGTTGGGTCTGATCCGCCAGGTCAGCATCACGGACAAGGAAGCCAGGCTTACCGTTTTGCTTACCACCCCGTTTTGCCCCTATGGCCCGGCAATGCTTGAGGTCATTAAGGAGAAAGCCACCGAGGCACTGAATATGCCAGTCACACTCGAGCTTGGCGCTGGCTATTGGGACTTTTCGTTGATGGAAGACCCCGGCGCACTGGACTGGGGAATGTATGTGTAGTCAGTCGGATCGTCTGGCAATTTGATAGTCGTATAGTCGGGTAGCCAGGGAGTGGAAAGTGTGAATTAAAATAAAGAAAGCGGTGGCAGAGATTTCTGTTACCACCTTTTTTGTTACTGCATTTTGAAGAGAGCCAACAGTTTCAACGCCAAGCTCATATCTCCGGCTATTCTTATCTTGCCCCGCATGAAAGCTTGCATACCGTCCATTTTGCCGGTAAAGATCTTAATGAAGTCAGCCGAATCAGTGGTCACAGTCAATTTGGCCGCCGGTGCAATTCCCTGTGTTATTGTGCACTTGCCATCTTTAATGGTGAAGTACCAATCCGCGGCCTGTGCTCCGGTCAGCTTGAGCTGGATGGTCGCATCGATGCCGGCGGCTTTATCGACGACAAAGCCGGCGACCATGCGGGACATGAATTCAGAAATGGTGGGGTCTGGCATGAATTATCTCCTATTTTTAGATCGAAAAGGGATTGCCACGCCGTCGGAAAAGCACCGGCGGCTCGCACCTGTACCTGCCGTCTCGCACCAGCGTGCTGCCGGTGTTCGCTTGTCCTGCCTGCACCTTGCCGCAGGCACAGGCGGCAGTCAGGCCAGGGCGGCACGAACGGTGCGGCGTCAGTGGCACAGGCAACAATAGCTAGAATCGTAATAAAAGCGTCACCAGGATCTGGGCAAACAGGATCTTGAAGATCAAGGCGGCCGGATAGACGCTGGCATAGGCCAGGGTGGCCTGGTCGGTAACGGTCTGGTTGTTAGCAGCCGAAAGGCCGGGCGGATTGGTCATGGCAGCCGTCAACGCGCCCAGCGAACCGAGCATCTCCATTTTATACACCTTGAGGGTCAGGAACAGGCCAACTCCCACTGACAGGATTGTGACCAACATACCGGCCAGCAACAGGCTCCAGCCCTGTTTCTGGATCACCTGCACCAGTTGTGCGCCGGCGGTCGTCCCGGCACCAGCCAGGAAGAGCATCAGGCCGAGTTCACGGGTCAGGTTCTTGGCGGCGGCCGGTACGTATAAACGCAAACTGCCAATCCGCCCGAAATGTCCCACCAGCAGGCTGACAAGGAAGGCGCCTCCGGCGATACCAAGCTTGACATCCACCCCACTCGCCAACCGGAACGGGATGAGCCCCAGCCCGATCCCCAACACCAGGCCGAGCAGGTACGGGAGCATGTTCGTCTCTTCGGCTTTGCGGGTATCCCCGCCGGCCTGCTTGACGAACGCCTGCACTTCCAGACGGTCGCCGACCACATGCAGGCCATCTCCTATCTCCAGCAGGACACTGCCAACCGGGCTGATCTCAAATCCCTGGCGGCGGATACGGGTAATGATAACCCCATAATTCTCCCATACCTGCAATTCGGCCAGGGTCTTACCAATAAAGGCGGATGAATTCAATTCAAGGTCCTGGGTGGCAATGCTAGAGTTTATATCCATCGGGACCTCGGTCTCTTCCCCTAAGACCAGCTTGATCTTTTCCATCTCAGAGTGCGGACCGACCACCATCAAGACATCCCCCATGTGTAGAACGAAATCGGGCTTCGCAAGCGTGACCTGGTCGCCGCGTCGGACACGTGTGATGTTGATGTGCGCAAGCCGGTGCGGGTCCATCTCCCGCAAAGATTTTCCGTCCATGTTTGGATTAGTGATGCGCAGTTGTTTCACCACCAGGGAAGGCAATTCCTTCTGGCGCTCGGCTAGCCAGGTCTGCTCTTCGAGGCGCACATCCCGCTTGAGTAGTTTCGGTAGTAACTGTACCAGTAGCACCACACCGATCATGCTGAACGGGTAAGCCACCCCATAACCAACCGAGACTGCCGCTTTCAAGTCCGGGAGGACGCGCGCAAAAACGTCCATGGCGGCCGCCAAGGCCGGGGTACACGTCAGTGCACCGGCATACAAACCGGCGGCCAGGTCGTCCGGCAATTTCAGTACCAATGCAAGTCCAAGCGTTACCAGCGCGCCGGTCAGTGCCACGCTGATCCCGATTACGACGTAGCGCAGGCCCTGCTTGCGGAACAAGCGGAAGAAGCGCGGTCCGGCCTGCAGGCCGACGGCGTAAACAAAGAGCAGCAGACCAAGGTCCATGACAGCACTCGGGACCGAGAAGCCAAAATGACCGAAGACGAGTGCCACAAAAAGCACCCCCGCGTTCCCTAGCGAGATGCCGCGCCAGGAGAAACTGCCCAGCAGGGCGCCGATGGCGAGAATAATGAAAAGAACAAACATTTGGTCAGAGAGAAGAGCGGCCACAAAATTTTCCGATCACTAGGATTTGCCCGGTAATTATAAACGGTGATGGGAGGGAATGGGTTAGGATGTGCGGGTTACGAATAGAGATACGCTCCAGATACGCGCTATAGGGATGAAAAGGATAAGGGAGACATGAAAAAATGGTCAATAAGACGGTTGCAACTTTCACGTAGGCAAGGTATGATGTACCCGAATACACATTTGGGTTTGAATCATGGATTCGAAGAAACAGATTGCTGAAAGCGCGATCCAGAAATCCTTTGCAGAACTGCGCCTTGGGAAAAAACAGGCCGCTCGATTCTGGGCTCAAAGCGCAGCCGTGTTGGAACCGGAATTGGAAGATCCCTGGTTGATCTTGGCTGCCCTGGCCGAACCGCGCGCCGGTTTGGAATATTTAAAGGAAGCGTTAAAGATCAATCCAGGCAGCCAACGCGCCCGTCGGGGCTTATTTGAGGTTCAGCAGCAGCTCGAAAAGATCAGCAAAGTTGCAATACCGCAAAGTACTCGCCAGGATTTATCCGGGGACCAGCAAAGGCTCAAGAAGACTGAGCAAGGTACCTTACCCCAAATCATCCGCCGGGAATCAGCAAAAACAAACCGACCATCCCGTCTTAGATGGGTAGGGTTATTTTCAGCCTTCGCATTGGTGATTGCCATAATCGTAACCTTGTTCCTAGTTGTTTCACAAAGCGGGATTGTGAAAGCACATGATTTACCTTCAAATGCTCAGAATTTGATTGTCCTGCTGCAAATGTCCACGTTCACCTCGACAGTGACAGAAACTCCACAACCCACTGACACACTCACTACCACGCCTCTACCTTCAGAGACACCAACTCCCACCCTTACTGATACTCCCAGTCCGACTGCAACTCCCACCGCTACGTATACTCCCAGTCCAACCGTAACTCCCAGCCCCACACCATCACCTGCACCCATCCTGACCGATACGCCAGTGAAAGTTAATTCCCCCATGCCAGCCGCCCCGGTGAACGCAACCGGCAAAAAGAGCATTATTGTCTATATCTCCCGACAACATTTGTATGCCTATCAGGGAAATACACTCATCTATAGTTTTATTGTTTCGACCGGCGCGGATAATTCCACCAGCACAGGCGCCTTTTCCATATTGGATAAGATCCCACGCGCGTGGAGCGACCCTTGGGGATTCTGGATGCCGGATTGGATGGGTATTTATTGGGTAGGCGACACAGAAAATGGCATTCATGCCCTCCCGGTCCTCTCCAATGGAAATGTCATCTGGGGATCTGGTCTCGGAACGCCCATCTCACACGGGTGTGTGGTCTTGAGTACAGGAGATGCCCGCTTGCTCTATCACTGGGCTGAAATCGGCACCCGGGTTGAAATTCTAAGGTAAGTCATCGGTCAAACCGTGAGATTGAAAAAACAAGGATTTGTGAGCTTTGCTCGCAGATCCTTGTTTTTCGCGTTCTACCCGGGTGGAAAAAGCTGGTCATATTTATTTGTGCTATAATGATCCATTATGACCGAAAATATTCCCGCGACTCGTTCCTCTGAAGAAGAAGCCACTTACCGGGCCAGATTGCACAGGCAACGCTGGATTCTGGTCGGCATCATCGCCGGGTCTGTCATCCTCGTGGCAGGCATTGTCGTGGCGGTAATCTTCTTGGCGAAAAGCCCCGCCGCAGCTGCCAATGTGCGCGATATCTTCATTATTTTTATGGCTCTCGAGTCGCTACTGATTGGTGCAGCACTGGTGGTGCTGATCATCCAACTTGCCAGCCTGATCAACCTGCTGCAGAACGAGGTAAAACCGATCCTTCAATCCACCACTGAAACGGTCAATACCCTGCGCGGGACGACCGCGTTCCTAAGCGAGAACCTGGTTGAGCCAGTCATCAAGATGAATTCCTATATGGCTGGCCTAAAGAAATTATTCGATCTATTAGGCATTATCCGCAAATAACCCATTCTCAAAAATAAGGAGAGATAAAATGTCTGACCATGATGATTTTGGAGCATTCCTGATTGGCTTTGTCGTTGGCGGTGTGGCTGGCGCTGTGGCTGCTCTTCTGCTTGCCCCCCAAACCGGCGAAGAGACGCGCACCCTGCTCAGAGATAAGAGCATCGAATTGCGTGACCAGGCTGCCCAGCAGGCCGACGTGATTGCCACCAAAGCAGGACAGGTGGCGACCCAGGCCAAGAGCCGCGGTAAAGACCTGGTTGATTCAGCCAAAAAGGTCGTCGTCAAGAAGCGCCCACCTGAAGAAGCTGGCGAGTAACTTACTCATATCTTGACATAAGGGTATGACCAGACCAGGTCATACCCTTCTATTCTATAATGTAAGAGAATATCTCCCTATTGTTATTCCGTTTGTTACATTGCAAAATAGATAATCCTCCCAAGACTGGTTTTGAGCCAAAGGGCGGGGAGGTGAATTCCAGGATAACCTTCCGAGGAGAAGACAATGAAACTTAATGCCCCCAAAACGATAACCTTCTGGATAGCAGTGGCTATTGCTGTTGTCAGCTTCATTGTCTACACTGTGCATGTGTTCGAAGGATATATTCCAAAATTGGGGGGAGCGGGCTACCTGCTGCTTTTAGCCGCCTTTGTCTTGCTAAGTCTGGGGCTGACCACCAAAAAGCTTTAGTTTGTCCACATTGTCTAAAAGATTATCTCTTGGCGGTTCGCTCTGCCAAGAAGACAGGATTATTTAATACAGGCACCTGACGACCAGCACGGAACAGCCTGAATAATGCACCAGTTTGCGCGAGACACTGCCCATCAGCCAGGACCTGATCTGGCTGAGGCCGCGCGAACCAGTAACAATCAAGTCAATTTTCTTTTCTTTCACATACTCGATGATCTCGGTTGCAGCGTCGCCACGCTTGAGGACGCCGGTGGCAGCTAAGCCAAGGGTCTGTAGGGAAGTGACCGCCTGCTCCAGAAGTGCCTTGCCGTCTTCTTCTTCCTTGGCCCTGGAAGTGGCTTCCACTTCTGATAACTGTTCTGGTATTGGGACTTGCATAGCACCAAACGATGTATTCTGTAAAACGATCGGGATGGGAGGGGGCGGTAGAACATGCATAACCTGCAACCTGACGCTGTCCGGCAATGGAAGTTTACCCAGATATTGCATGGCCTGGTGACTGGATGGCGAGCCATCTGTTACCAGCAAGATTTGCCGCAGCGCAATATAGGGAGCGCGCACAACCAGCACCGGACAACAGGCATATTCGACCACCTGCTGGGCCACCCCACCCAGGAGTATGCCAAAAGTGGCCCGTAAACCCTTGGCACCTACCACGATCAGATCGGGTCTAAATTGTTCGGCATATTCAACAACTTTTTCTGCCGGGGAACCAAGCAGCAATTCTGGTTTGACCTGCAGACCTTTCTCTTTCAAATGGGCGCATGTTTGGTTCAGGGCATTTTCCAGCGGCGCAAGATCACCCGCCTGGGTCGAGGCGAAGGCTCTCAGCACAACAATTTCACATCCGGCTGGAAAAGGTAAGTCCCCCACCAATGCACTCGCCGCGCGTGCATGTTCCGAGCCGTCATCTGCCAACAGGATTTTGAACCGATCTTCATTTTTTTGAGCCAACATGGGCTACCTCCTTTCAACCCATTCACGACAACTCTTCAATTCCCCTCACCATTACTATAGCACATTAAGCATGAAATTTCTATACAACCACACCAATGGTTGGCTTTCACATGGCTGGATTTGGGCCGGATTCATTGATTATTCAAGATTTATACTCTGCCAGTAACATCAATCACCCAGGCAGGTTGCCTTATAAAATGGGTAAAGAAGGAGAATGAAGCATGATTACAAAGTTGAAAAAGACACTGGATCAGGTCAACAATTTCCTCGACCGGTATGTCTTGCCTTGGCCGGTGCGGTTTCTTACGTATCGATTTGTAATCCTCGTTACAATCGGGTTGCTTATCCCCTTGATTGTGTTCGCCCATAGTACCGTGTTTATATTATCCGTATAATCATTCATTCTATGCGCCGGATTCTCCCCCTTCTGCGCCTGTTTTTCCAGCTGCTCTACCATCAGCTCGCCTGGTCCTATGATCTCGTCGCGGAGCTTGTCTCTCTAGGCTGTTGGAAAGATTGGGTTAGCAGCGCCCTACCCTGGTTGGTCGGGCGGGTACTCGAGCTAGGTTTCGGCCCCGGGCACCTGCAAGTATCCCTGCTTGAGCGTGGCCTGCCGGCTTTCGGGCTGGATGAAAGCCGCCAGATGAGCCGCCTCGCCAGACACCGCTTGCGCCGCAAAGGGTTTCCCGCCAATCTGACGCGTGCCTGTGCAGAGCATCTGCCATTTCCTGCCATTGCCTTTGATACAGTTGTGGCCGCCTTCCCAACCGAATACATTTTCGATGCGCTTACCCTGGGTCAGATTCAGCGTGTCCTCGTGCCAGACGGTAAGCTGGTCATCGTCCCAGCAGCCTGGATTACGGGGAAGGGGTTTCTGGAACGCCTGGCAGCCTGGCTATTCAAAGTCACCGGCCAGGCTGGGGCAATCGAAGGAGTCATTCACGCCATCCAGAGTCGCCTCCAGGCCGGCGGTTTCGAGGTTCGCCACGAACTAGTCGAGCTGCCAGGCAGCCGGGTGCTGGTCATCATCGCCAGCAGGTCATCAGCAGTTCCTATAGTCTGAATCATAATTTGTTACTTGCTACGAGTTACGAATAACAAATAACGAATCAACCATGCCTATTTGGAGTAAAATGAGGGTATGGAAGTTCAGATTGCTGTAGCAAAAACGAACAAGTACGCTGTAACCGAAAGTGGAGATACGCTGGAGGTGGTCGAACGGCCAAACGGCGGGCTGTCAGTGGTGCTGGCGGATGGTCAGACCTCCGGCCGGGGAGCCAAGGCCGTCTCGATGCTGGTCGTACGGAAGGTGATCGGGCTGCTCGCTGAAGGGGTACGCGATGGCGCCGCCGCGCGCGCAGCTTCTGATTTACTCTATACCGAAAAACAAGGCAAAGTTTCTGCAACCCTTAATATCATTTCAGTGGATATGCACACAGGCACGCTGGTGCTTACCCGCAACAACCCGGCGCCTTTTTTTATGGCACACCGCGAGCAAGTGGATTGCATCAGCACGGACTCAAACCCAATCGGTTTCGCCCGCAATACCCGCCCGGTCATCAGCGAGATCCCGGTTGAACCTGGCCTCGTTGTCGTGATCTATACCGACGGACTGTTGCACGCCGGCTCGCGCATCGGTCGGCCAATGGATGTTTGTACTTCGCTGACAGCCATGCTGGAAGACCAGGATCCCTCCCCCCAGGCGATTGCCGATGCCCTCCTGGCGGAAGCAGTGGCCCTGGATGAAGGTCGCCCCGTCGACGATATCAGCGTGGTGGTGCTAAAGGTGCTGAAACGGCGTGGGGATGCAGTGCGCCGGATGACGGTGCGCTTGCCGATCGACATTTCTCGCTAACATTGCCTGTTACTAATTGCCAGCAGGTGTTATCCTAGGGCAGATCTCAGCCTTCTTGCCACCCAATGGCAATTTTCCATTTGCGGCATGACAACGCTTAAACCCAAGGATGAACCTGCCAGTACTCCTGAGCTTCTAATCGGAGTGGTCGGACCGTGCGGATCGGGGAAATCCACCCTGACCGCCGGTCTAACCCGCCTGGGCTACCGCGCCCGCCATATTGCCCAGGAACATTCCTACGTGAAAGATATGTGGCAGCGCCTGACCAAACCGGATATATTGATCTTCCTGGATGCCTCCTGGCCCAGCACCTGCCAGCGCCGAAAACTGGACTGGACCGAAGCCGAGTGGCAGGAGCAGCAAAACCGGCTGAGTCACGCCCGGGCGAACACAGATCTTTTCCTCGATACGGATAGATTAAGCATCGATGAAGTACTCTTTCAAGTAATCAAGTTCATCAGCCAGAGAGAGAAACAGGAAAAGTGACCATCACATGCCGGAGGACTGTCACTGTGTTTCAACTGCCGGACTATCAAACTATCCAACTATAATACTATGCGCTCTACTTCCTTTTCCACTTCATTCAGAGTATAATGCCACCTGCCGCCAGCCGAAGGCTGGTATTTTTATGAGCGGAGAAACAGTATGACACGACGTCCTTATTTAACACTTGTGATCATCCTCCTTTTAGTGGCTTTCGCTGCGTGGATTGATCTAAGCAAGCAAATCACCATCACAAACCCTTTTAACGGCAAAGCCATGGTAGATCGTAACGTGGATATTCGCCTTGGTCTTGACCTGCGCGGTGGCCTGCAGGTGCTCCTGGAAGCTAATTTACCGGCAAATACAACGGTCAGTTCTGTTGACCTGGCAACCACCCAACAGATCCTGGAGAATCGTGCAAATGCCCTGGGTGTAAGCGAAGTAGTCATGCAGAGTGCCCCACCCAATCGCATTGTGGCGCAGTTCCCGGGCCTACAAAACTCAGAACAGGTTGTCGCCGCCCTTCAGGAGACCGGCGTGCTTGAATTCGTGGATATGGGCAGCGAGCATCCCGCCGAAGGGACGGTCATCCAGACTGATTACCGGTCGGCTGGAGCTGGGTCTAACGGGATTGTTACTCTCACTCCCACCAGCACAGCCTCCCTCACACCCACACCGACCAATACGGCCACGCCGACCGAAAGCGCCTCAACCACGCCTCAGGCAACGCCCAGCGCGACGGCCACACCAGCAGCCCCGACCATATACCACACGGTGATGGCAGGGACTTCGCTTAGTACCGTAAATGTGGAGGCCGGATCAGCAGCCGGCAATACCTCCGGCTACGTGATTGCCTTCACCTTAAAATCGGATGCCTCAACATCGTTTGCTGATTACACCGGCAGCCACGTTGGTCAAACCCTGGCAATTGTGCTGGACAAAAAAGTCATTTCAGCCCCGACGATCAACTCCAAAATTGACAAAGGTTCAGGCATCATTGAGGGCAACTTCACCTCAGATAGCGCCAATGCACTGGCCATCCAACTGCGCTATGGGTCGTTACCCATACCGGTCAAGGTGGTGGAAAGCCAATCCGTCGGTGCTACCCTGGGCGCTGATTCGATCCGCCGAAGCCTGTTCGCCGGGATCATCGGCTTGCTAGCAGTCGTTCTCTTTATGCTGCTCTATTATCGCCTACCCGGTTTCATCGCTGACCTGGCGCTAATCACCTATGCATGCATCATTTTGATGTTATTCAAACTCATCCCGGTTGTGTTATCCCTGCCCGGTATCGCAGGTTTAATCCTGGGAATCGGGATGGCAGTGGATGCCAACATCCTGATCTTTGAGCGTTTGAAAGAGGAGTTACGGGCCGGCCGGACCTTGCGCCAGGCAATTGACCTGGGCTGGTCGCGGGCCTGGCCATCCATCCGGGATGCCAACATATCCACGCTGATCACCTGTCTGATCCTGTTCATCTTCGGTAACACCTTTGGAGCCAGCATGGTCAAGGGCTTCTCGATAACACTCGCACTAGGTGTCATCATCAGTCTGTTCACATCCATCATTGTCACCCGCACATTCCTGCACGTGGTTCTAGACAGGATCAAATTCGCCGAACATCCCCGCTGGTTCGGTATCACGGAGGGTTCGCGATGAATCTCATCAAATATCGCTATTGGTACTTTGTCATTTCTCTACTGGTGATCATTCCGGGGGTACTGGCTTTGATCTTTTGGGGTTTACCGCTGGGAATCGACTTCACGGGCGGCAGTCTGTTGGAAGTGCAATTTAAATCCGGAAATCCTCCATCTTTTGACCAGGTGAGCAAGATCTACAGTGATATTTCCACATCCACGATGAACCTTTCCAATCCGGAAATCCAGCCGCTTGGGAGCGATTCGCTTTCCATTCGCTCGCGGGAAATGGATGATGCCACCAAAGCCAAAGTAGTGGCAGCATTGAAAAGCCAATACGGCGGCGGCCAGGATGTGGTCATCCAGAACTTCAACCAGGTTACCGCTTCGGTAGGCGCACAAGTGACCCGGGCGGCTGTAATCGCGGTCATCATGGCCTCCGTTGCAATTTTGCTCTACATTTGGTTCGCCTTCCGCAAAGTTAATAACCCCTTCCGGTTCGGTGTGGCAGCCATTATTGCGACGATCCACGATACCCTGGTTGTGTTGGGCATGGGAGCCCTTCTCGGCCACTTTCTGAAATGGCAGGTTGATTCACTCTTCCTGACCGCCTTATTAACCGTGATCGGCTTTTCCGTGCATGACGACATCGTGGTTTTCGACCGCATCCGCGAAAACTCCAACATTTACCGCCGGGTGAACTTCGAGACGGTCGTCAACCACTCCATCGTCCAAACCCTGGATCGTTCGATCAATACGCAATTGACCGTTATGATCACCCTGCTGGCGCTGGCCCTTTTCGGCGGTGAAACCATCCATCACTTTGTCGTCATCCTGCTGATCGGTGTATTCAGTGGCACTTACTCATCCATCTTCAACGCCTCACCCATACTGGTGGTCTGGGAGAACAAGGAATGGCGGAATTGGTTCCACAGGAAACCAAAAGACGCAACGGCCTGATGCAAGAACAAAAAACATCCGGATGGAAACCCGGATGTTTTTTACTTGCAGGTATTAAGGATGAAAATACATTAACATGGTATAAATAATTCTCAATTAATATTTCGGGATGCGTCTGCTTGGAGCAATTGCACAGAATACACAGGCAAACCCGAAAAAAAGGTCCTATCTTAAAATTTCTCTCGCTGCCGTCCCCGGCGGCAGGGAGGCCTCCCATAGCTTGGTTTTCGGATAGGCTCGATGTATATTTTAAAATAACACAAGGC